>JACQYL010000045.1 GCA_016208165.1 Deltaproteobacteria bacterium | reverse complement strand
GTGTGTCATCATAGCCGCCTGTATTGACGAATGAAGCCGGAAAGCATCGGCACACCCAATAGATCATTCTATGGGGCCGGCAACCACCGATCCCGACCCCAATTATAAGTCCGAAATCGGGTCTTTATGGACAGACACTAGCTCACTCAAAACGTCCCGGATATCCGCTTCCCATATAATCCCATCGGAGAATCTGACCTTACTCACATATGCAAAACCCGTGAGGAATGAAAAATAAGCATACGCTCGGGCTATCCATACACCCTTGTCAGGCAGCCCAGGAGAGATATCTCTAATTGCCATCCCGTTTGTATGGTCCATAAATTCGTTCCAAACACTGAAACTCACCAGTCCGATTGATACGGCAACGATGGTTTTATCTGTTACGTTTTTATATTCAACAGTGTGATGTATTCCTTCCGTTGTGTATTTGGCCCGCTCTCTATATAGCGAATAGTAGCTCATTACTTGAATTGGAGCATTTGTCTGCTCTATGATATTAGATACAGGCTCGATTGCCGAAACTTCGGCAACCAGTAGCAATATTATTACAACGGACATAATTGGTCTCATAGTCGGCTCCTATTGAATATCCGGAAATTTGCACGTAACCGCAGTGGTGACCTGGCCAGGGGCGGAACGATTCACACCTACGAGCAACCCCTCGAATCTCGAACTTCGCTCACAATATTCCGTTCTTTCGCCTTCGAATGGTCAATAAGGCGGATAAAGGGGGACGGGGTTGATTTTGTGCGTTTCCATTCTTCAACGGACAATCCAGTTTTCCCGGAGACGGTATCGGCGATCGATCTGCGCGGAAGCATGGTGCATCGGCTTTTCCACAAAATCGCCGACGCCCGGAATTCGTTCATCGCCTTTCAAACGGATCTGCGTTCCGCCCATGGATTTCAAAACGCCCCACCTGCCGACGCTTCTTAACAAACCGCCTCCGGTCAATTCCGGCTTCCGACCTTGGGCCAGGCCTTTTCAGAAAATTGATAGATGATGAAACGGGGAAACGCGCATAATCACCACAGTCCCTTTTTTTTCTTTGCCCGGTTCTTATCATCCTCGTGAACCGCTTGCCTTTCGATACCTCGGATAATGACGCGATGCAGCGCCCCGAGCGCCACAATGCACCTCTTACATATGTGTCTCTCGCGCCAGGTTACACACCTATGCAATACAAATCTTATGTAGCTTGCGAGCCAAATGCAATAACAGATTTATTTCACTGGAAATCTACAAATTATGGCTGAGGTGGGTGGCTCGATATTGCGCAGAAATTGCGCAATCGTCGATCGCAGGTTGCTCAATAATTGAGCAGTGCTTTCATTCTGGAAATCAAGAGAGAGGGGTCGCAACGTTAGCGGTCCATGAGTCGGACCAGGTACAACATCTGGTATAGCCCCGAACCGCCCGGAAAGGTACCTGTTCGCAGGGTCATAAGCAGTCTTTGTTTGTGGGGGGGGGAACCATGTTGGTCGTCATAAACAGAAAGGCGTTTCCGGTCCGTCTCGCTCGTCGCGCCATGAGGGATCGATCATGATGGATGGGGGTCCGACAGGAGGTGACCTTACGGCTTAAATCGTAGGGCTGCGTGATGCCATACGCCGGGTGGGGCCTCTTGTTGCTGAGCAACGCGGACAACAAGTTGTCCGCGCTACCCCGCTCCCCCAAGATACCGCCGTATGACACAATTATAGGCGGATTCCAGAAGGTCTCTCCGTATACACCGTGAATGGAAACGGGAAACCCTCTTCCCGACCTTGCGACGCCGGTTGTGTTGAGTTTCGATGGCTTCCATCCATTCGTCATCCAGGTACAGGGCGCGGACCTTACCAGTCTTGTCATTCGTAGATGGCAAGCGTCACAACGCAAATGGCTCTCCGGGGTTTTTTCTTGACATAATTCATATTTTTATTAACCTAATGAGTTAATCCAATCTCAAAAGGTGGATAGATGTAAATACTCTTTAAGAGCCGCAAACTTATGGAGGAATGTAATAATCATAAGAAGTTAGCACGGGTTCACGGCGACACAAGAGCAAAACGCATTCGGCGAAGATTGGACCAGTTGAGAGCTGCATCGGTTTTTCAGGACCTGTTCACACTTCCTCAAGGCCGATGCCATCCGCTCTTGGGAAACCGAGCAGGTACATTTTCCCTGGACTTGGACGGCCCATACAGGCTCTACTTACGCCCCTGCAATGAACCGCTTCCGGAAAAAGAGGACGGAAGCATTGATTTGTCCAAAGTCACCCATATTGAAATCCTTGGAATAGAGGACCCCCATGATAAGAAACGCCCAAAATCAATATAATCCCGACTCTGTTTCGCCCCCAGGCGAAACTCTGCTCGAAACAATCGAAGCATTGGGAATGTCTCAAGCAGAACTTGCGGACAGGACAGGGCGCTCCAAAAAAACAATCAATCACATCATAAAGGGCAAGGCGCCGGTCACCCCGGTGATTGCGCTCGAACTCGAGAGCGTGCTGGGCGTACCTGCGAGTTTTTGGAACAATTTTGAGTGCAATTACAGAGAATTCCTGGCGCGTCGGAAGGAAAAGGAAAATCTTAAAAAATACGAGGAATGGTTGAGCTCAATCCCGGTGCGGCAAATGATCAAAAAGGGCTGGATCAAGGGATTCAAAAACCGAGTCGATCAGATAAAAGAGGCTCTCAGGTTCTTTGCGATTGCCTCGCCGGATCAATGGGAGAACGTATCGCGCAAGTATCTTGCCGCGGCTTATCGCAAATCCAACGCTTTCGAGACGGATAGTTCAGCTTTAGTGGCCTGGCTTCGAAAAGGGGAGTTAGACGCTCAAAAGATTGAATGCGCTCCTTATGACAAGGATAAATTTGGGGATTTTCTCGATAGGAAGATTCGAACTCTGACGAACGAGCCTCCCGAGGTATTTGAATCCAGACTTATAGACATATGCGCGGCTTGCGGCGTGGCTGTAGTATTTGTACCGAGACTGCAAAAGATGCCTATGAATGGTGCAACAAGATGGCTTACCACGGATAAAGCCATAATACAGTTAAGCCTCCGTTATAAAACCGATGACCAGCTCTGGTTTAGTTTCTTTCACGAATCCCAACATATCTTGCGACATGGGAAGAAAGACGTTTTCATAGAGATCAATGACTTGGCAGGGCATGCTGGAAAGGATTATTGGGATGATCCACGCGAGGAAGAGGCCAACAGGTTTGCGGCCGACCTTCTGATCCCGCCTCGTCAGTTCAAGGCGTTTCTCGAACGAAATCGTTTCAGCAAGCGGGCCATAAGAGAGTTTGCCTCGCAAGTTGGGATATCTGCCGGGATTGTAGTAGGGAGACTCCAGTATGAGAAGGTATTGCCCTATTCGAACTGTAACGATCTTAAACAAAAAATTTCAGTGGGTTGAGGACTCCCAAACGGACTAAAGAAATCCGGAGAGACACTGTTCCCGAGATCCGGTAGTCCTTGCGCTCATGGGGGTTCGACTCCCCCCTCCGGCGCCATGAAGAATGGAAGGGTTACAGGAGATGATCCGTAGCCCTTTTGTTTTATGTCCTCGTTCACGAAGTGGTCTTCCAAACCACCACTTTCCCCCATCATTCCGGCATAAGAGACCATGTCGCCATGTCGGAAGCGTCCTTCCGGACGAACGCAGCGAGATCCGGAATCCAAGAAGCTTCAATGAATCCAATCGATTCCGGATCCAGTCTCGGGCCCCGTTTTACGGGGCTTGGCCGGGATGACGAACGGTGACGGGCGCTGCCGGCAAGTGCCGCCCCACAGCACGCCACGGAAACTTCGGTCAATTGATGTGCTACATAAACCGATCAACTTAATGTGTCATTGACAGTCATCCCGTAAACTATTGACCGGATGCAAATCGCAACGTACAATGGAACAAATCTAAACAGAAGACGCAACACAACGGCTCAACCCATCGATGAACGGTTTCCAACAACGTTTTCCGGCCGTTTCTCCCCACATCCAAGGCATAAGGAGACTTCCTTGAACGCGCTTCTGATCTATCCCGAGTTCCCGGACACTTTCTGGAGTTTCAAGCACGCTCTGAAGTTCATTCACAAAAGGGCGGCTTTCCCGCCACTCGGCCTGCTCACTGTGGGCGCCATGCTGCCAAACGAATGGGCCAAACGTCTGATCGATGTGAATGTCGCGAAGCTTACGGACAAGGATCTCGCGTGGGCGGACGTGGTTTTCATCGGCGGCATGGTCGTGCAACGGGACTCGGCACGGGACCTCATTGCCCGATGCAAGGGAGCGGGACTCAAAGTGGTGGCGGGCGGACCTCTCTTCGCCCATGAATACGAACAATTCGATGAGGTCGATCATTTCGTGCTTAACGAAGCGGAACTGACTCTCCCTCCCTTCCTCGAGGACCTCGAGCAAGGATGCGCCAAACGTGTCTACCGGTCGTCCGAGTTTTCCGATATCCGCCAAACGCCGGCTCCCATGTGGAAATTGGCTCGTATGAAACGATACGCGTCCATGAGCATTCAGTTCTCCCGAGGCTGTCCCTTTGATTGCGACTTCTGCAATGTGACGGCTCTCTTCGGACACCGGCCGCGCATCAAGACCGCCGGGCAGGTGATCTCGGAGCTGGATGGTCTCTACAGCTTGGGATGGCGAGGACAGATCTTCTTTGTGGACGACAACTTCATCGGCAACAAGAATTACCTGAAAACTCAACTGCTGCCCGCGTTGATTGAATGGCGCAAGGACAAAAGAGGGATGCCGTTCAACACGGAAGCGTCCGTAAATCTGGCCGATGACGGGCCGCTGATGGAGATGATGGTCGAAGCGGGATTCGATACCGTCTTCGTGGGAATCGAAACGCCTCAGGCGGAAAGTCTGGCCATCTGCAACAAGAGGCAGAACAGGAACCGGGACCTGGTCGAGAGTGTAAAAATCATACAACGCGCCGGATTGCAGGTGCAGGGTGGATTCATCGTGGGCTTTGACACGGACACGCGCTCCATTTTTCAGCGCCAGATCGATTTCATCCAAAAAAGCGGAATCGTGACCGCCATGGTAGGTCTTCTGCAGGCCCCGGTCGGCACAAAGCTGTACGAACGTCTCAAGGAAGAAGGACGTCTTCTCGGGCATATGTCGGGAAATACGGATGGGACCACGAACATCGTTCCCCGTATGGACCTGCAGTCGCTGCGCGAAGGATACAGCAACATCATGCGCCACATCTATTCGCCCAAGCACTACTATGAACGTGTAAAGACGTTTCTGAGAGACTATAAGGCGCCGAAGATCACAACACCGCTGGACCTCCAGCGCTTTCTTGCCCTATTTCGCTCGATCTTTCGTCTGGGATGCAGGTTCTACCTGGTGTAACAACCACGGCGAATCGTACCCGGCCAGAGCACGCCCCGGATACCCGCTTCCGGCGGGTTGGCGCCGGTTTCACTCTCGTTCCCAAGTTGTACTTGGGAACGAGAAAGGGTGAAAACCGTTTGAAATGTTTTCACCCGTGAATCCTTACAACGAATCAGCTCCGGCCGAATTCGGGTTTGCGCTTTTCCAGAAACGCCCGAACGCCCTCCTCACCGTCCGGCTGCGCGGCGCAGTCGGCTATTCCTTTCCGTTCGAGTTCCATCTGCGTTTCAAACGGCGTTTGGAACGAGTCCGTCAACAGCCGTTTGGACCAGCCGAAGGAATGCAATGCTTTTTGGGCCAGTTGCCTGGCCATAAACAGGGCTTCCTCGAGGGCGTGGCCGGGAGGGGCCGTCCTGGTGACCAGTCCCCATTCCAGGGCCTTCCCGGCGGATATGGGTTCATCGAAGGCGGCGATTTCCAGGGCCTTGGCCAAGCCGACCAGGCGGGGCAGAGCGTAGGTGCCGCTGCCGTCCATACTCAAACCGCTCGATGTGTACGCTTGAATCAGTACGGCGCTCTCGGACATCACCCGGAAGTCGCAGGCCAGCGCCAGGGAGAAGCCGCCTCCGGCCGCAACGCCGTCGATGGCGGCAATTACCGGCTTCGGCATTCGCCGGATTTCCAGGACGGACTGGTGAAAGCAACCCGCCAGTTTGTGCAAAGCGGCGGGTGCGCCGGTCGGCTGACTCGAAGCCCATCTCAAGTCGCCCCCGGCGCAAAAGGCTTTGCCTTCAGCCGAGATGACGACGCCCCGCACGCTCTTGTCGAAGGTTGCTTCCGCCAGCCGGCTGAGGAACGACTCCAACAACTCATAATCGAGGGCATTGTACGCCTTGGGCCGGTTCAGTCTCAGTTCCACCACGCTGTCATGCCGGTGCGCGATGATAGGATCATTCATGTCTACCTCCTTTTTACCTTCAAAACGCTCATGGACAGGCGATCAGGGTCATGATTGGCGCGCCGAACCCTTCCTCTCTCTATACGATCTTAAAGGCGGTGGTTCAACCGATTTTGGTGGGTCCGGGGAATCCGACTGAGGGGATTCCCCGGATGCTGTCCTGCGAAGGTCATCTGCGGATCGTTAGAAGTAGTAAAACGTGCTGAGTTGGAATCGGTTTTCCCGGACTTCTCCGTCGATCGAATCCGTGTCGAAAAAGGCGGCCTGTACGCTGAACGGCTTGAACAACCGATAGGTGAACCGCCACCAGTGGGTTTCCTTATCCGTTCCAAGAAAATCGCCGTCCGAAAATAGACCCAGCACGGCGTTGGCTTGAATATACCGATAACTATACTCGAAGGACCATTCTCCCTTTTGTTTCGCTTTTCCGAACGTAAGTCCGGCTCCCCAAGCCGAGTCCGTGTCCTCCGGGACTTCGTCGGCGGTGTTTTTCAAATAGTCCGCCCAGAGGGTGACAGGATAATCGAGAAGTTTGAAATCGGCGAATCCGATGGCCTCCGCTATCCTGAAGTCATAGGCAAGTATGGGCCCCCCCGTTTCCGGGTCCGTGGTGGTCGTGTTCCCAAAGGCCCGCTTCGATTCCCCGAGACGGGAGCGCTCGAGGTTGGTGTAATCGTAGTAGCTTCCCCCAAAGGTGAACTGCACCGGCTTGAAATTGACCCCCACGCCGCCCTGCCAGAGGAACAAAGAGGCATCCTTGGTCAGATCGTTCTCGCTGATCATGATTTGTCCCAGCTTGACGAAGGGCTGCACCGTTTCCCACCCCTTGTATTGGTACAACTCGTAAAACCCCTCGGGATTCACATCCGGGTCGAAAGAAATGGTGCTGTGCAGATAGGGATTCTTGAATTTCCCGAAGCCGACTTCGAGACCTGGAAGCCATTTGGGACGATAATCTCCGTATGCACGAGCAATGAATATGGCCTTGTTGTCGAACTCGTCGTCCAGCGTTTGATTGCTTGTCTGTCCAAACTGGTTGTCGCTGGTGCTCAGCATGTAATGGGCAGCCAACTCGTCCGAGATCTTGGCGTCGCCATAGAGCCGCAAACGGACCCTGAAGCGGTTACGATCTTCCACATCTTGGCCGCTGTTGTCTTTCCGGTTGTATCTCCCTTCGTAGCGTAGCCTCATGTCACCGGATAGGCTCAACCGTTTGGCCCATTCCAGCGGTTTGACCTGTTCCTCCACTTCCTTCCTTACGTTCGCCTGGATGAGGTTTTGCTGTTCTTCCTTGGCCCGATCCTGGCGCTCGGAGAGCTCGTGGAGTGCGTTTTTGAGTCTCTCGATCTCGGCATTTTGCTTCTCGATCGTGGTCTGCAAGTCCCCCAAGGTCTTCAGGATCGCTCCGATGTCGACATTCTCTTCAGTATACGCCGGGTTCGAAACAATCATGGATCCAAAAACCATCACCGTCATTAAGAGTAGAAGAAGTACCTTGCTTTTCCCATGTCCCATGAGTTCCTCCTTGAGCACTGTTTACAGGTGAGAAGACATCGTCCGAGTTCTTCGCGTTACGGCAGCCCCCGGAAGCGCTCGTTTCAGCAGAGTCTTCCGGGGCGCGATCGAGTTCCGCTGCTCGAATCCACAAGATGGGCAGAGGCAATCGGCGTGCCATGGCGGGTTTCCCGGCAATGGTACGTATCGTGCCGATGTTGCATGGTTTATTAAGGAACTGATCCGACCGCCGGCCTTGAGCGGCCGTCCATTTGTTACATTTTTTTTACAGACTGTAAAACTTGATGGGATTCGTTTAGAGGATGATTGGGAAACTTACAAGGCCGGTTCAAACAGTCTCCCCGTGAATGATTGGAAAATTGGAGGCAACCGGGTCCTGGGATCTTATGAACCCATTTCATTCGCCCGGCTCGCCTTCAAAAAATCTCCACGGAAAAAGGATCGTCAGGGTCGAAACGGAAGGCGCCTCGATCGTCGCCATCGCCTTGCACGAGACGATCTTTGAGCAAGCTGTATCTTTTTCGGGTCTTGTCGTTGTGAATGGCCATTTCCAGCGCTTTCCGCTGTCCCAGTAGGATGACCAGCTTCTTTCCTCGAGTGATGGCCGTATAGATCAAATTTCGTTGGAGCAGCATGTAGTGTTGCATCAGGAGAGGGACGATCACGGCCGGATACTCGCTTCCTTGAGACTTGTGAATGCTGATCGCATAGGCCAGGGTGATCTCGTCCAGATCCGAAAAGTCGTAGGGAAGTATGCGCCCGTCGAATTCGACCAGGAGCGCGCGTTCTTCCCGGTCGATGGAGATCACTTTTCCGATGTCCCCGTTATACACCTCCTTGTCGTAGTTGTTCCGGAGCTGCATGACCTTGTCGCCGGTCCGGAATCCCACGTCGCCGCGCTTGAGTTCGATTTCGCCGGGATTCAGCACCTTCTGCAATTCCAGATTCAGGTTGTACACGCCCACGGCCCCCCGATTCATCGGGGTCAGCACCTGCACCTCGTTCACGGGGTCGTATCCGAAGTGGTTTTTAACCCGGACGGTGCACAGATCGAGCAGGGATTCCAGCAGCCGGTCTTCCTGACTTCGCTCAAAAAAATAAAAATCCGGGATTTTCTTGTCCACTTCCGTGTGCATGATCGGCCACTTGCCCGCGTTTACCCTGTGGGCGTTCACGACGATCATGCTTTCTTCGGCCTGTCGAAAGATTTGGTCCAATCGTATGACCGGGACCTTGCCGGAATCGATGATGTCTTTGAGCACGGCTCCGGGTCCCACCGACGGCAACTGATCCACGTCGCCAACCAGAACGAGCACGGCCTCGGCCGGCAGGGCTCTCAACAGGCAGTACATCAGTGTAATGTCGACCATGGACGCTTCGTCCACCACCACCGCGTCGGCTCGAAGGGGATGATCCTGATTTCGCTTGAACGTCGTTTCGTTAGGACTGAATTCGAGTAGGCGGTGAATGGTCCGGGCTTCCTGCTCGGATGATTGCGCCAGACGTTTCGCCGCGCGTCCCGTGGGAGCCGTCAGCAGCACGGTCTGGCCCCGCCTTTTCATGATTTCTATGATCGCTTTGATCAACGTGGTCTTGCCTGTGCCGGGCCCTCCGGTGATCACCGTGACTTTGTTCAGGAGAGCGGTTTTTACAGCCTCCTTTTGCCGGTCCGCCAGGTCGAAACCCAGACGTTTTCGAACCCAGGGTATCAAATTATCCCAGCCCGTGAGCGGAATCGGCGTCCCCGAACGTATCAGATCCCGAATTGCGCTACTGACGCCTTTTTCGGCTATATACAGACGCTTCAGGTACACGTGGTTGCGGGGGGGATCGCCGGACGGCTCCACCGCCACCAGTCCGCGATCCATCAGACCGCGGACGGCCCGTTCGATCACCTCGCCGGATATTTCCAGGAGCTCCCGGCAACGCTCGAGTAAGAGGGCCTCGGGGTAACATACGTGCCCCTGGTCTCCCAATCCCTGCAGCACGTACAGCACCCCCGCCTCGGCCCGCAGGACGGACTCGGTGTCAAAACCCAGATTCCGGGCCAGACGATCCGCGGTAAGGAACCCGACGCCGTACAAATCCGTAGCCAAACGATACGGGTTCTTATTGATGACCTCCAGGGACCGGTTTCCGTATTCCTTAAAAATCTTCACGGCCAAGGCGGGCCCCATGCCGTGTCCCTGAAGGAATACCATCAACTCACGCATCCCGTGATGCGCTTTCCACGAAGATCGTATGAGTTTCAACCGCTTGGGGCCGATGCCCTCGATCTCGAGCAGCCGATCCAGATCCGCATCGAGAAGGTCCAGCGTCTGTTCTCCGAAATGCTCGACGATTCGCTCAGCCGTTACGGGACCGATGCCCTTGATTGCACCGGAACCAAGATACTTCTGTATTCCCTCGGCCGTGGCGGGCATGATGATGCGAAACTGGGACAGCTTTAACTGTTGGCCGAAACGCGGGTGATTGGTCCATTCGCCCTCTACCTCCAGATGCTCCCCCAAGCTCACGCCGACCAGATGGCCCACCACGTTGACCTGCCGTCCGTCGTCGAGCAACAGACGGGCCACGGTCCATCCTGTGTCTTCGGCTTGGAAGGTGATGTGTTCGAGATGTCCGGTCAGCGTTACGGGCATGCTTTTTGGTAATAGTATTGAAAGCTTATGTCAACCGTTTTCGAACGTTTCGGTGCATGCCCGGGGTCGAAAGTCGAAGACAATGTCTTTCCGCACGAAAATACTCTTGAAAATAACGATTGAGTTTACTAACAGAATGACGATGAATAGATATATGAGGCGGTTTGCCTGATTGAACACATAAGGCTCAGGAGGCATGCACCATGAGATTCGAAGAAACGGTCGATCGGGAACGTCAGGGCCTCGCCCTGTGCATGAACCACGGACATCTGTTGGATCTCGAAGTCGAGGGGATTCCCGGGAGTGTCACGGGATTCTGTGTGGGCATGCTGCAAAGAGATTATATCATCGTTCAGGTCCCCCAGATACCTACCCTTGTTCACAGATTGTCTCAAGGATTGAATGTTACTTGCAGCTATCGATACTCGAATCATCCGTATCAGTTTCCGTCCGAGGTTAAAGGCTTTTATTGCGAAAACAATTTCAAGCTGTTGTTTCTGTCTTACCCAGTGTCCATAGAAGACCGTGACATGCGAAGAAAGGAGCGGGTGAACTGTTGCCTGCCGGCGCTTATGACGGTAGATCGTAAACAACACGAAGGCATTATCGCAAATATCAGCATAGACGGATGCAGATTTCAAACCAATGCAGGAACGCTTACGTATATCAACCTGGATGAAGATGTCAGTGTTTCCTGTTATCTGATGGGACTCGTCGAGCGTCAAGAGTTGGGGGGTAGTATCCGAAGTTCCATCGTGGATCAGAAACAAATTCAACTGGGCATCGAGTTCACCAATTTGGACAATAATAAGGTAACGAACATCAGTCGATACATAGAAAACATTGTCGAATCCACGCCGCTGAAGGGAAACGAAGCGTCCTCGTAGGACGATCCGGACTCGATCATAACGTCCGAGTGTATTAACAACCCGGTCTTGGAAACCGATTCCTGATACCTTGTGACTTCCGGGGGACTCCTTCAAAGGGATCCCCCGGAGGTTTTTCTGTAACCCTCCGCCGGTATGGAAGGCGACGCCGGAGACCGGCTGAATGGGTCCTCCACCCCCTATCCCCATCTTTTTCGTAGTTCTCGTAATGACCCCTTCCCATGAAAGGAACTTGATCGGCTGCTCAATTTCATTACAGTAGCTGAGCGAAGATTGCGCAATAGTTGAGCAGTTCAGCCAAACCGGATGTGGGCCGTTTCCGAAATTGCCCGACACTCAAGCAGGTTACGAGATCTGGCATATTTTGTGCTTATCACCGGATTCAAGAACGGATTCATTCGAAACGGGCTTCGCTTGTTCGGAGAGAGCACTCAATCCGTTCGGTCGATACAGCGGCTAGAACCTTCGCCTGATTCATGTTCCTTGTATTCATACTGTGAAGGGTCACCTATGATCTTCCGATCTTTAGCTGAACCTTATCGTTTGTTTTCCGACAACTCCTTTATATTCCGATCCATCCGTAGATCTTATGGCCTCTAAACTGACTCATCGACCGTCTCTTTCCAGAGATCCGTTCTCCAAGAACAGAAAACTGGATCTTCTTCTTGCAGCAATGGGGATCATTCCCTTCGTCTTTATTGTTTATCTGGTGTACAAATATCATGTCAACGCTCCGTACGGGGACCAATGGTATTTGGTCCCCATGGTCGATCGATTCTACCATGGGAAATTAACCTTTTACCATCTGTGGAGTCAGTTTGGAGACCACAGAATATTTTTCCCTAAGGTTATTGCATTGGCCTTGGTTGAGATGAGTTCCTGGAATACGCTGTTCGAGCTGTCATTCAATATTGTACTATATGCCGCCCTGTGCGTGGTTATTCTGGTCCAGATACGTAAATCGTTATCCCTCATCGGATCGGGCTTCGTTTCTATGTTCATTCCCATGGTATCCGTAATCGTATTTTCCGCTCAAAACTGGGAAAATTGGCTATGCGGATTGCAGATTACGTATTCTTTGAATTTTCTGTGCGCGGTATCCGGTCTTCTCCTGCTGTGCGAACCAAGGCATAGAATCGGTAGTCTCATTGCCGCTTTTCTGCTGGGTCTGGTGGCCACCCATTCTTTTTCCTTTGGCTTGGCCTACTGGCCTGTCGGCTTTATTCCGCTGATCCTTTGGAGAGGGGAAAACCGGCCGCTTCGGCGCGGGTTTTTGCTCCTGTGGACCGGTTGCTCCGCGCTAGGCTACCTGACGTTTTTTTATGGGTATGTCCGTATAGCGGATCCTGTTCACAGCAAATTTTATGGATCCAGGATCTATGATGTCGTTCTGTTTACTCTATCCTTGTTGGGAAATCCGCTGCGCAGGTTATTTGACCTGATGCATTTGCCGCAAAAGTGGACGCTTGTGGGATCCCTTGTCCTTTTCACCCTGTTAGGCCTTTCGGCTTACGTCATCAGTCGGTTTGCCAAAGATAAACTCGCGGTTATGTTGCCTTACGTGTGTGTCATTTTCTATGCCGTACTGAGCTCGATGCTGATCGCCGTCGGCCGGTCCGGTGCGGGCATCGGACCCGCGTTTTGGGTCCGATATTCCATGGCGCCTAATCTGGCATGGCTGAGTTTGACAGTCCTCGCGATTATGTCTATTCTTGTTTTATGGCCGTTTCGAGCGGTCTTCACAAGGCTATCATCTTGTGTATTGATACTGTTGTTTTCTATGGTTTGTTTGTCTTATATAGGTTGCGCTGCCGTTGATTCCGTCATGGGCGTGAAATCTTTTAAAAGATTTCACCAGGACTTGCAGGAACCGTATAGGGCATTACTATGCTCCGAAAAATCCGATAAAGTGCGTCCGCTCCTCCCTTGGTCCGTCGAATTTCTTCAGAAACAGGCTGACGTTTTGAAAAGACTCGAATTGTCGGTCTATTCGAAGTCGCTTGCGGCACAGCGGGAAGACATATGCGGTCAGGCGGACACGGCTCGTTGAGGAGGACCCATGAGCAGGTTCCTGTCCGTCGTAATCCCGGTATACAATGAGGAGGAAAATGTCCCGGAATTGGGCCGGCAAGTTACCGACGCCTTAAAAAGTCTGGACGTTCGGTACGAGATACTATTCGTAGATGACGGAAGTAACGACGGCACGTGGAAGGCCATTTGTGACGCTTCGTCCAGGCACGACGGAATCGAAGGAATTCGTCTGTCACGAAACTTCGGGCATCAGCATGCGTTGTTGGCAGGTTTGTCACACGCTCGCGGCGAGGCCGTCATTTCCATGGACGGCGATCTCCAACACCCGCCGAGAATTATACCCGCTCTTTTCGAGAAGTGGGAAGAGGGCTTCGACATAGTCAACACCGTACGCACGGACGATGCCGAGACCGGCGGATTCAAGAAAATGACGTCGACCTGTTTCTACAGATTGTTTTCCTCAATGACGGACGTTAAGTTGGCCCCGGGCAGTTCGGATTTCAGACTGATCGACGCAAGAGTGTTGGAAGTGCTCTTCGGGTTCAGGGACACCGATATCTTCCTGCGCGGCGCTGTTCAATGGGTCGGTTTCAACTGCGCCACCGTTCCTTACACTGCGGATAGAAGGTTCACGGGTGAAACCAAGTATCCGCTGAAGAAGATGTTGAAGTTTGCCCTGGGCGCCGTCATCTCCTTTTCCAACAAACCCCTCCGGATGGGGATATGGCTGGGCGCGGCAACGAGTGTGATGGCCGCCGGAGAACTCGTGTATATTTTGATCCGGTACGCTCAAGGCGCCACCCTACCCGGTTGGGCCTCGACCATGGGGATCATATCCTTTCTGTTCGGCGTCCTGTTCATCATCCTTGGAATCATCGGATTGTATATCTCGAGAATCCACAAGATCCTCCAGGGCAGGCCCAGATTCATCGTCGCCGAACGCACCAAGGCCGTTTCGCGAAGATTCCCGTAGTCTTGCCGCCATGCTCAAAAAGGCCTTCGAACATAGCTTTTTTCGATTCTCCGTTGTCGGTCTTTCCAATACCCTTATTTCGTTCTGCCTATTTTATGTGAGCCACTCGATTCTGCACTCGTTCGAGTCAGGCGGAGCCGTGGCCCAGGTTCTGAGTTACTCCGGAGGATTGGCTTGGAGCTATTACTGGAATCGGTCCTGGTCATTCAAGAGCAGAGGCCGCATTTCCATGGAAGGCCTTCGTTTCATACTGGTTCAATTAGGCTTGCTCTGCCTCAGCGTGTTCTTGATTCATGTGTACGTGGATCAAAAGGGTCTCGTTTCCACCGTTGTCTGGCTCTGGGTAATGGCCTTTATTACGCTCGTCAACTACCTGCTGCTCCGATGTTGGGTATTCAGAAGACCGCGCGTAACAGGATCATAATGATTCGCGGGAAAATTCTTGAACCCCCAGTCCCCTTTGCCAAACCTAAGAACTCGATCGACCGGGGGAAAGGTCCGGAGTCGATTCGGCAAGCCCTGATTTGAGGATAGGGGAGGGTGGGGCACGCAGGAAGAGAAGGGAACAGGATAAAGCCCTTATTTCACGGTCTCCCCATCCTCGAAAGGCTATTGCGGCGCCTTTTTAGCGTTCTTGCAGAAGTCCAGGTACCCGGTTCTCAGGTCCGAGATCTTGGGCGGGCATCCCCGAACAAACGTAAAACCGTTCTTCTTTGCCAGTTTGGCGGCGCAATCTCCAAGACAGAGTACGTGTCCGTCGCCGCCGTTTGACGAGTACGGGATGGCGCCCATGATCACGTCTTTCCTGATCGACATACCCCCAATGGCCATCAGTCGAACTATGAACGGCAGATTGGACAGACTGGGACCGTAGGCCACGGAGGCCGAGACCGAGCACAATGAGCAGGCGGTTTCGTCGAAATGGAAGTACACGTTGTTCTTGACCCACGGGGACGGATCGGGCTTCTTGAACGGGATGACGTTCGCTTCCAAATCCTCGCCGACTACCGAATAGTCGGTGAACTCCGGAATGTGGGGGATGTCGGATACGTTGAACCCCATGACGCGAGCGCCCACATTGTCCGCCGCGTAGATATCTTGCGAAGCGATGATCAGATTCGGCCCTTTCCTCTTCGTACCTGGCGGCAGGGGCCCGTTTCCTTCCAAGGAATGGATGCCGTCGATCACGCTCAGATCCGGCTTGACGGCCTGCGTGAGGAAGCGGATGGAATCATGAAGATCGTCTTTTCGGTGGAAATTCTGCTTGTTCTTCTTGCGCAGCAAGCCCTTCTGGTTCTTCATGCAGAGCGAAACCGAGGCCTGGCAATGGGTTTTCATCTTGGCCACGTTGATATATTCGTGCGTGTCCAGCAGTTCGGGAAGCTCGAGGGTTCCGTGCGCCCAGGAATAGTCTTTTCGTTCCACCTCGTCCAGGCTGACGATTTGGACGCCGTACCGTTCCGTTAGATACCGATATCCTGACTTTTTCAGCACGCGCTCCCAATGCTCGTGTACGGCGCATCCGTCGCCCACCACGATTTCGCCTCGAGGGAAATACTCCCTGAAGATACGAACCAGGGCTTCCACAACAGCGGGATGGGTAATGAAACCGCTGTCGGCGGAGAAACTGCCGACCAGGTTCGGCTTGATGAATATCCTGTCCTTCCTGGGCCTGTATTGAATGAGTTCCAGGGACTTCCTCACTTGCTCGAAAACGTTCTTGTACGTGCTGCGGACCAGCGCAACGCGCACCTCGCCGGCGTTCGACATGATACAACCTCCGTGCATTCTCCAGATGTCGCTAGGAAAAGGGGAATCAGACGTATTAGGGCTTTTGAGGAACGCCATTGTAGGGCTTGCGAGAAAGGAAAAGAAGAGGCATTAATGACATAAACAATGCGAAAAACGCCAAAACAGAACCGGGGAATGAGATGATCCGAATCACGCTCCTGGCGGAGCAGAATTGCGTGCTGTCCGGATTGGCGGCTTCCATCGAATTTTTCAACCTATGCAGTATCTTTCTTCCGTACCTGCAGGAGAACGTTCGAGAATCCCATTTTCATACGGAGATCGTCACCGAAAACGGAAAGGTGGTCTCTTCCTTTGGCGGTATTCCGATTCAGCCCACGAGGTCCATTCATGACGTGCTGGAAACCGACCTGATTCTGATACCGTCCTTTCAGCCGACCGTAGAGCCTTTACGGAGTATGTCGGGAAAGATCCTGGAATGGATTAGACAGCATTACCAAAGGCGCGCAAAAGTCGCGGCCATCAGCGCCGGCGCATTCGTCTTGGCGGAAACCGGGCTTCTGAATGGTAAGAACGCCACCACCAACTGGCTTTTTCTCAGGGAATTCAAAAGCCGTTACCCCGAGGTCAGATTGAAACCGCAACAGATTATCACCGAAGACAGCGGTTTGATGTGCACGGCCTCGAATAATTTTACCGCCGACCTGTGCGCCTATTTTATCAAGCAGTTAGGGTTCAATGAACTGGCGGCCAAATTTTCGAAAGGAATGATGCTCCATCCGAGTTGGGAAAACCAGTCGCCGTGGGCCATCTTTGAAGTGCAAAAAAACCATAATGACCGGAACGTATTGCAGGTCCAGGGATGGATGGAGGAGAACCACGCTGATATCGGGTATATCGATTCGGTTGCCGAGAGGTTTTCGATGAGTCCGCGTCATTTCAAACGTCGGTTCAAGAGGGCCACGGGTGATTCCCCGTTGACCTATCTGCAAAGACTACGAGTGGAAGCCGCCAAACGTAGACTCGAATCCACCCAGGATACGATAGATGAAATTACCTACCTTGTGGGCTACGAAGACACCAACTCGTTCCGAAGGCTGTTCAAGAAGCATACCGGCCTTTCGCCAAGACAATATCGCACCCGATTCTCGAATACCAACGACGTGAATCTGATCTGAGGGATGCACGCGGCGCACGGAAGGTGGGGAGCGTATGTGGGATACCAGCCAAGTATCGTTGGGTCCGGCGATGTTCAACCCGGTCCGTGCGTTAATGACGAGCGAATGACCGACGGCAAGGCCTGGTGATGTTGGGTGGTGATCGAAGGAAAGGGGGGCGTACGGCGCGCGGAGAAGGAATAACCGTTGCGGGAACATCAGTATGTCACGCCCCCCACTCCTCGGAATGGACTTACTTGGGAATCATGTGCCCGGCAAAGGTCTGAACGGAAATCTTGCCGTCGCGGACGACAAACGTGTCCGTACCCAGGGCCACGGTGAGTTTGGGAGTCTCCGCTTTCCAGAGTATGTACGCCACGTCGCCTTGGATTTCCTGTCGCAGCATCTCGAACGTATAGTCGCCTGGAGTGAAAATCTTGAAAATTTCGCCGAAAAACGCTTTGATGGCCTTCAATCCTTTGACCACGCCATCCGGATGCAGCACGGCCGATTGATCCGTGTAGTCCTTCACGATCTCTTCTACGCTGCCTTGTCCGAAAGCGCCCAAGTGATGGGACAAGACGTCACTGGTGGAAGCCATGGTATCCTCCTTTTCGTTTGGGTTGGTAACAGAGGTTATGGTCGGACGATCCTATCCGCCGGTACTAGCAGGTGCGGGTTGCGATCATCCGCCCTTATATCTCGATGCGCGCCCTGCGGGCCACATCGACTCCGTTTTCTTGATCTCGGAAAACCGCCGGCAAAGATCGATCTTACCGCTGACACCGGCGGCATGATAGCCCTTGAGGAGTAAATGAAGACGCGACGGAGAGAGAGCCTCTATGTGTGCGGTTTCGGGCATGGACGGGGCTTCCTTTGACCGAAATATGTGAGGGAGAAGATTGAACGAACTGTCAGTGACAATCTCACAAAAACCGCGAACAGACGCAAGCAAAATCAGGGAGCAACTTTGCCCGGTGTGGCTGAATTCTCGTATTCTATCCGACGTTGACAATTCATAAGAGGCTCTTCCCCGAAGATGAAAGGATGCAACCCATGGGCGTACCGAGTACAACCACCTCTTGTTGCTGCGCAACGCGGACAGACGAGTTGTCCATGCCACCTCGGGCTTGTGACAGAGGGAAATGCCCTCATCCCGACCTTCTCCCTGAGGGAGAAGGAGCTATGTTTGGACATCCGGACTTATGGATCAGATGCTTTGGCCCTTAAAGGGGGTTGACGTCATTGCGCGAAAGGCGAAGGATCGACGTCGTTGTGGTTGGACCTTGTCGTTCTTTGGTACGCAGCCCATTGTGAAATCGGACATAAATCGTTATGCTTAGAGCATGAGACAGACATTTGAGCGCATTCTCCAACTGATCCGGGAACGCCGGATTCTGATCTCCGACCACGGCTATGAGGAATTGGCGGCGGACGAGGTTTTCGTGAAAGACATCGTGGCCGGGGTTGAGGATTACCCCGATTATCCCAAAGGGCCATGTGTGCTCGCGCTGCAGGAGGATGCGGATGGGAAGCCGATTCACGTGGTGCGGGGCGTTCCGAAGGGAGCGTCGTCTCCGGCCGTGATTGTAACGGCTTACAGGCCAAACCCGCGCAAGTGGTCGGCTGATTTCAGGAGGCGTAGGTAATGAAGAAAAGGACCCGAATCAAGTATATCCATGAAGGGCATTACGTTGCGGAAGTCGACGTTGAGCTCGTTGAATCGGAAGAAGGCTGGTCTCCGTACCTATCCCTGGATCAGGCCTTGAGACTTGATGACATCAGAGCGGCATTGCGGAGAGGCGACTTGAAAACCGCATCTTCTTTTGCACGTATTTACGCGATGACACCTGTTGCTCTTTGAGCGTGGCGGGGCGCAGTGACTGTGCTGGGTTACTCGCGCCGAGGGCGGTAACCCAATCCGTTATGCTCGAATGCGGCGTTTCCGGGAGCTGGGGTGGAGTTGTGCATGATGACGAAAGCTAGATAGATAGACACGAATCGGTGGTGCTTGCCCATAAACGCCCCCTCACCCTTGCTTTCTCCCCCGTGCATGTCCTTTATGGGGGTCCGCTCCGCCGACGGCGGTGCGGCCTGCTCAAAAGATTTGGAGAGAGTCTGAGGGAAACGCTTCAAAGTTTCCCTCAGTGAAGCAAAACATTCCACATCAATATTACCCCGCTTTCGCAATGCAATCCCGGTTCAGTTCCTGCAGTCGGGAAGCGCCGGCCATGATCATGAGGCGCCGCAGTTCGTCGGTGATCTGCAGCACCAAGTCCCGCACGCCGCTTTGACCGTCGGCGGCCAGGCCGTACAAGACCGGACGCCCGAGGCCCACCAGGTCCGCGCCGAAAGCCAGGCCTTTCATCACGTCGCTTCCGCGCCGGAATCCGCCGTCCACCATGATATGAACTTTGCCTTTCACCGCTTCCATGATCTCGTCCATGACTTGGAAGGGGTGCGGCAGGTAGTCCAGGGTATGGGCGCCGTGGTTCGATACCATGATCACGTCCGCGCCCGCTTCGACGGAACGAACGGCGTCGTGGCGGCTCAATATTCCTTTGAACACCAACGGCTTCTTGGTTCTGCGGCGGATTTCCTCGAGTTCTTTCATGGACAGAGGTGAGCAGTTTTTGGCCACGAGTTGGTCGCCGATCTTGGTACCCTGTCCTGCGTCGATTTCCACGCCGATCCAGGTAACGCCGGCCTCCTGAATCCGGTTCAGATCCTTGTACAGTTTGTCCCTGTCCGAAAAAGGTTTCAGATTCTGGATGATGGGGACGCCCGTGCCTGCGAGTTCTTTGAGATTGTCCGGAATGGGCGTGCCGGTCCACATCATGGAGCCGGCCTCCTTGAGGCCCCGGGCCGCCATCATCAGGGCCCCGTCCCGGATGGCTGGAATGGGCATGGTCATGGCGCTCATGATCACGGGTGTCGAGAGGGATACGTCCAGCAGCGTGATGTCCGTGGAAGCTACGGCGGGTGCATCGATGGCGCGTTGCCGGATGTAGTACGCGTCCAAAACGTTTCGGTTATTCTTCATGACCCAACCGGTTTCCACCGCGCCAAGGGTGAATCCGATCTTTCGGTCTATGAGGTCCGCTTTTCCCTTGGAGTAGAGTTCCGTAATTTCCATTGCCTTCTCCTTTCGGCGGTTTCGAGTCGTTAAAAGGTTCCTACGGTCCAGCGGCAAACGAAAAGGATCCGGACCGCTCTCTTCGAATGTATTGTTTTTAGCCTAATCGGGATTTCAAGATCCGTCCGTTGCGATCGCTACAAAAATGAGAACCATGTGTCTTTTTAGCGGAGCGCCGGGGAATCCTTATGTAGTATATGTGTCTGGAACAAGGTTAACGGATACCTTCTTTTGACTGGAAGGCGCATACGTCTGTATAATACGGGCCATATAGTAAAATTCCGGGGGTTCCACCGCCTTCCCCGAGGCTCCGGTCCAGGATTCCCCTTCCCACTATGATTCTTTATGTCGGGGAGGGCAAGGTGAAAGAGGCGTTGTCTTGTCCCGCGACGGGGTAACCCGTGTGGGCCCATGCTTCGAAGCGGTTGCGACCGATGGCTCAAAAAGCCTGGAACTTAAAGAAAAATGGAATAATGCGTCCTAATACCGTACGTGTGTCCCTTAGAAATAGTAAGGTGATCTTCAATGGTACGAATACTGCATAAAATCGGATCTGTTGAACGCCCAGTCGACGACGGATGTCGGTCTTCGGATCACGCCTAGGAAGGAGAGTACACATGGCTGAGAAAGAACGTAGAGGGTTCAGGCGAATGGACGACTACCTGTCGTTTACGTACCGGAGAATATCTCGTCAAGAATTTGACATGATGAAGCCGAAGTATCTGTCCGGAACAGTTGACGAGCAGAGCCTGCCGTCGTTGCCGGAATTGGACTTCACCGCCGAGGAACAGGCTGTGTGGCGAGTTCTCGGCCCCGTTCTGGAGGCCTTTCACGAAAGGATTTCATTTCTGAATCACAAACTGGACATGATCATTTCTCTGTTGAGGGGCGAGAAGGTGGGAAGCGTCCTTCCCGAGAAGCCGAGACGGATCAACATTTCGGGCAGCGGCTGCAAGTTTATCGTGAGTGAAGTGCTTGACGAAGGAACGCTCCTCGAAATGAAGATTTACCTGGCCGGCAGTTGTCAACGGGTCATACCGGCTCTGGCAAGGGTGATGCATGCGACTCCTCTCGCGGGAAAATCGCATGCCCTCGCCGTTCGTTTCGAGGCGATCAGCTATAACAGCCGTGAAGCGTTGGTGCAGTATATTTTCAGAGCGGAACGCAGTCTTCTGAGGGCTGAGAGGGAAAAAAAGACCCAGGACGAATCGAAAGGATTGTCCCGTTCCGAGGGAGGCGATATAGAGGGAAGGGTTTCCTGAATCGGCCTTCGCATCGTTTCTTTGGGGGACGGAACGCTCGAAGCACACTCCGAGGCCGGCCGGGCGCGATGTATAGGGGCCGGCCGTCAGGGAGCCCCTCCATCGCCTGCCCTTCGCCGGGGGCTAAGGGCGGAGAACCGCTCCCCGATCATTCCGCGAAAAGCCTCGGGCCCGCACCGGCCGCGAGGCGTTCCTGTTGATACTATTTTTCCATAACGTCGGGTACGAAAACCGTGATGTCCACCTGGCGGTTCAGAGCCCGGTTCGTGGTGCTGTCGTTAGGCATGGGGGCGCCGCCGGAACCCCGGCTGATGACCGTGATGGTTGAAGCCGGCACGCCGAAGCTCATCAGACGGCCTGCCACACTGGACGCTCGCTTGGCCGCCAGTTCCCAGTTGGAAGGAAAATCTTTGGTCTTGATACGGGAGCTATCGGTGTAGCCTTCCAGTTGGATGCGACCGTACAGCGGTGTCACGAACTCCGCCAGGTTTTTGAGGAAGGGATCATATCCGGGTTGAACTTCCGTCTTTCCCGAAGCGAACAGGATCGGTTTGATGGATTTCAGCAGGGTTCCGCCTTTCTCTTCTTGAAACTTCAACCACTCGTCCAGGCCTTTTTCCCGCAACTGTTGTCCCAAATCCTTTTTGTCCGCCGCCTTGGCCGAGGTGTGATGCGTGACCGGAGCCGGCTTTTCCTGGGTCATCATGGCGGCAACTCCGGGATCGAGAGTCCACCAATCGAGCGGCTTGTCGCCGAATCGTTTCTTGACCTCGCCGTTCAACATCTCAAGCTGCTCCACATGGCGGGCTATGAGCGCCTCGAGCCGTTCTTTCTCCTTGGAGGCCGCGTTTATTTTCGTCGCATTGTGTTCAATATGTTTTCCGAGTTCGTAGGGCGTCATGTCCTTCTGGTCCTGGATCCTTTCCTTCCGCAGCGTGGACCATTCCTGTTGCTGGTTCAATTCCAGCAGGTCACGCTCCAGTTCCAGCACTCTGGCGTCATAATCCCGGATGGCTCTTTCCAGTATTCTCTTCTCTTCCAGAGCAAGGATACGGAACTTTTCCGGAGAGTCTGCAACAGGGACGGCAAAAACGGGTCCGCAGAAGTACATGGTCAACAGGCACCATACGGTAATGAATGCTCGCTCGAAGGAACGCTTCCACTATGCCGTCTCCCCGATGCTTTATCTCAATAACTTCGGCTCCCCGCAGCCAGGTTTCGGTCTCGGTCCGGATCCAATCATGATCCACCGCCATGTTGCCCATACTCATAAACGTCTGAATATAGAGCCCATGTATTCTTTCGGCCAACTTCCTGTATCCGTCCGCCACGGCCGCTCTCTCCGCCAGCAGTTCCGCTTGGGGTTTGCTGTAAGCGCTGTCGGGGGGAACGCCCTTTCCTACCACATTTACGTTGAAAATGCCTTCACGGTCAGGCGTGCCCGGGTATTTGCCTAAAACATGGCCCGGATCGGCGGGCGTCAGCGGCAGAATGTATCCCGAGGGCGCCGTTCGATAGTTGGTGCAGGATACCAGCATCGAAGCGGAAGCCAACACAATGATCAAACATGGCCATCCTAAAAACCGTTTCATGGACTTCTCCTTTCCGCGTAACGAACCAATTATTCTTGTTTTTGTATCAGCGCCACTTCTACCCGTCGGTTGGCCTGCTTGTGGACTTCCGTGTCGTTTTCAAAGAGAGGTTTGAACGATGAAAATCCTTCGACGGATATCCTCCCGGGAGCAACTCCTTCATCGATCAGAAATCGCGCCACGTTTACCGCGCGCGCCACGGACAACTCCCAATTGCTGGGAAACTGTCTGTTTCGAATGGGTGTGTTGTCCGTGTGCCCGGACACGACAATGTTGAATTCTTCTTTGGTAGACAAAAAGCGGGCCAACTGTCCCAACAGTGGCTTGAACTCGTTCAGGATCTCGGCCTGACCGATTTGAAAAATGACTCTTTCACCCAATACCACCACCAATTTCTGGTCTTCGATTCGAACGTAAAGATCGCTGGATTCCTCTTCATCCAAGGATTCCAGGAATTCCTGTTTCAAATCCGTCAGCCGCTTCCGATCGTCCGGCTCGGCGGGTACCGGCGTGGGCTGGGAAATCTTGGCTTCGGATTTTGCCGGATTGTTGTTATCCGCCGGACTGATAATACCGGACACCGTCGAGGCTGCGGGTGCTTCCATTGGAATGGGGCTGACCGGTTCCTCCGCTTTCACGTATACATCCATCCGCGAAATCATGATAAAGAAGATCAATAGAATGGTCATGAGATCGCTTACCGTGATCAGCAGGGTGTCGTCTTCCGCCTCGGCATGAACCAATCGTTTACGAAGGGCCCCGCTCTTACGCCGCGCCGCTTCGAGTTTTCGGGTAAGCTCTGTAATATCCGTTTTAGGCATCTTTCCGTTTCGATGACGCCAGATTGCTCAGATATTCCCTGACCCTGAGCGTCGAATCCATCGGTTCGTTGGAGGACTGCTGGCGATGCACATAGTAGTTCAGGCGGTGGTTGATGCCTTTGGAATTCTCCTGCTCCGCAATGCCGACCAATCCTTCGATCATGATCCCCATTACGCTCTGTTCACTTTTCACGTATTCGGAAAATTTTTTGGATAGCGGCAGAAAGAGGACATTGGAGGCGAGCAGTCCATAGAAGGTGGTCAATAAGGCCAAACTCATGGCCGTCCCGGTCTCTGCCGGTGTGGACATGTTGCCCAGCACATTGATGAGGCCGACGATGGTTCCGACAAATCCAAAGGCCGGAGCCAGTTTCACCATGGTGTTCAGCACCGCTTGCTGCGATTCCAGTCGAGAGGCGAAGAATTCGAATTCCTTTTCGAGAATGTCGCGGATATCGTGACGGCCGTACTGGTCAACCACCAACTCGACCCCAATCCTCAAGAAGGGGTCTCCCAGCTTTTCACATTCCGATTCGAGCGCTTTGACGCCTTTGAGCCGGCCCACGCGAGCCAGATGCACCACATCCTGAATCATGTGTACCGGCGTGTTCATGTCTTTCCCGAATATCTTTTTCACGGAACGAAACAGGTCCATGATCGTGGATACAGGAAATGCCAACAAGACGCCTAGAACCGTTCCGCCCAATACGATGCCGAGGCTTTTCAGCGTTGTGAGCATGGACACATCGCTGGTGAACAGTCTCGATAGGAAAATGAAGAACAACAGAATTGCCGCCAGGACGAGCTTCTGGATCAATGGAATCCTTCCTTTCTGAACCATGTCATCGCACAGGTTCGGGATGCATTAGGCGTGCCAAATTGAATTCAGGACAGGGACCGGGGAAAGAGGGAAGTTCTACTGTGCGCATACTCGAGGCCGAGTTGCATTCGACTCGGTCATGTTTGCCCGTGGTCAGATTTTGCCTACGGAAAAGTTGAAAGCAGGGCCTGTTATGGCTGGTTTCCATGTCTTCACATGACGGAGGTCCGTCCTTTCTCGTCTGCGACACATCATCGGGAAAGACACTTGTCCGAGGGGGTCCGGTTGGGACTGGAAGCCATCTTGGCATGGAATGTGCTCCCACTCAAGTCAAAATCGAAGACATAATGACTTGAAGGTGTATCTATGGCCATGAATTCGACAGAAACAGTGCAAATGAAACGAAGCGGGGCCCCTGAAAACAGCCTCCCTACCAACCAAAACCGTCAATTTTTCGACTCAGAAGAGGATCCTATTGGCAGCATGGGTTTCCCCAGGTTTCCAAGGGGAAACTATGACGTGATCATGATCGGCCTGTCCGCCGACGCGGCCTGGAACCGTGAAGTGGTAAAGGCCGTCGAGGATCACCACGACAGGAAGCGCGTGATTTTAATGACCGAAGGGTCGAGTTTGCAGAAAGTGATCCCTCTGGTCAAAGACGGCGCCTCCAATCTGTTCGTGTATCCTCTCGAGTGCGGAAACGATCAGCTGGAATCCTTGGACGGTGTAAGGAGCATTTCCGATGTTTCCAGGCTCGTTTCCAGGTCGCACCATCTGGAGGAATCGAATGGAATCCTGGAGAAGGAAAACAGATCGCTCGAGGAGTCCAGAAACATCTATTCGTTCCTGTACGAGTTCACCACTCGCATACACGAACTGCTGGATGCGGACAGTATAGTGGAAGCCGCTTTGGAGTTGCTGCCAAAGATGGTGTCCGCGGATGTGATCACGTTCCTCGTTAAGGGCGAGAAGCAGAACCACTACCGCATCGGATCCCAATGGGCGCTTCCCAGGAAACAGGTTTTGCTTTTCCAGCGAGCCATTAGATCGCACCTATCCTCGTGGGTGAACGGTACGCCGGACACGTTTAAGTGGAGGTTTGAAACTTCGAGCAAAAGGGAGGTTCCGGATCGTTTCGAGGACTTGTTGGGAGGATCCCTGACGGTTCCGATTCGCTCGGACGGGCAGGTCACGGGTATTTTGAATCTGGCCGGCATCCGGCCGATTTCGGGGTCAAAGGATCTTTCGTTCCTTGTGGAAACCCTGGCCGCCAACCTCGGCCGGGCGTTGAAGAACGCAAGCACGTATGAACGAACCCTGGAACTTGCCGAGAAAGATGCTCTCACCGGCCTGCCGAACTATCGGGCGACCATAAGACGTCTGGAACAGGAACTTGAACGAACTAAGCGCTATGGCCACACCTTGTCCGTCCTGGTGATCGACATCGACAGTTTCAAGAACATCAACGACGCGTATGGCCACCAGACGGGAGATCTGGTGTTGAGGGAAATATCTCGGATCATCGAACAGAGCGTCCGGTCTTGCGACACCGCGGGAAGATATGCCGGGGATGAATTCCTGATTATTCTCCCGGAGACCTCTCGAGGGAACGCCCTGTTGATCTCCGAACGCATCCGATCGAGGGTGGAGAAGCACACGTGGCCGAGGGAATTCTCGAATCTTTTCGCGTCTGTGAGTATTGGAGTGGCTTCTTCGGGCAACATCGAGAATGAAGCGTTATGGGATTTGTTCCGTACCGCGGACGGCGCCCTGTATCGCGCCAAGAATAGAGGTAAGAACCAGGTCTGCGCGACCTGACGTTTGACCGCCGCGGATTGATATGATGTCGCGCCACCGAGGGAAATCCGCATCCAGCGGGTTTCCCCGAGCTTTTCTTCAAGTTTCCAAAATCGTCGCACCGCTCCTGTTGGAGCGGCCGGGTTTTCAAAACAGCCCGGATGTTCCGAACGCCGCCGAAACGACATGTCATCAGCGGTCGCCAATGAGACGGGCGCCGTGGATGGGAAGCCTGGCCTCCCGGAAACACTTCAGTCGGCTTTGTGTTTAAGCCAGTCTTTCAGAGGTCCATTTTCAAGCCGGGACACAATCGTGTCGCGGTCCCGCCAAATCGCCTTATTTGTAACGTCGATTCCTGCACTGTCCAAAATCTGTAGAGCTCTGGCTGCTTCGAATTCCTGAATCATACGGGTCCCGCCCGACGGTTGGAATAGCGGTGTTTGCACCAGGGATCCCAGGTCAGCATAATCTGCGTCGTCGGTAACGATCCAGACCGCCGCCTGCTCGACCCCGAATGACGCACGGGCTTCCTCCAAAACGGGCATCAAACGTTTTAACTCGTCCTGATGGGGGGATAACTGGATCTGAAATCGATCTCCAGGCTCTGGAACTTCCTTTGGGCGATTAGCGCACGCCGCATCCACTGATAGCGTCCGCCATTCGTCGTCGTCCAACACTACGGAAATACCCTTTCTTGAAACCATGTTCTGCGAGGATCCCTGGGCGACGAAATACGTTCCCACAGGAATGGTCACTCGAAGCGGACGCTGCACCCGGCGCCGAATCTCTACGCTGACGCTTTGAATTCCCGATCCTCGTGTCTTTACTTCCACCCTGTTATTTTCCAGGGCGTCTACAATGTCACGTCCCGACACATCGGCCTTGTACTCTGCGATTCGAGACTGAGCCACGGATGCGTAAGGGCTTTGAGGATAGTGGGAGAGAAAGGATTCGTAGGCATCGATGGTGTCGGTCTGGATAACGGCATTCCACTTGTCTTCGTCCGACCAGAGCAACTTGAGCCGTGAGAGGGCTTTATCGAAAAATTTGGAACCTCCATATGCCCTGAGATAGCTTTCGAAATCGGGTATGTTTGTGGAATGTTTTATCTTTTCCCATTCGATTCGGGCGGACATCTGTTTTAACTTTTCATGCGCCTTGGAGGCGTTCACGGAATTTGGGTATTTCGTTAGAAATGCCTCGTAGCCGGATACGGTGTCCTCGGACTGGGCCTCGGTCCATGCTCTCTCAGCGTCGAGCTTTTCCAACAATGACCGAGCTTGCTCGGAATATTCGGAGTCGGGATGATTCCGTAGGAACGCCTCGACATTGGAGACATTGGAGGAAGTTCGAGTTTCTGCCCAATCTCTTCTCGCTCGCAGTTCTTCGACAAGGGCCAGGGCCTTGGAGGCGTGCTCCGAGTTAGGATGTTTCTGTAGAAACGCCTCGTATTCCGGGATGGTATGGGCCTTGCGAGCCTGATCCCAATCTCTTTCCGAGTACAACTGTTCGAGCCGAGTGCGGGCCTGAGTGCTAACCGGGGATTCGGGGTGTTCGCTTAAGAACGTTTCGTAGGACGGGATGCTATCCCCGGTTCGGGCGGCTTGCCAATCCTTTTCTACAGTGGCGCAGCCGACGAGAACACAGACGGCCATTGAAATCCACATGTAGCGCATTACTCGCGAAAGTGTCATGTCGGCCTCCTAGACTTCGAGCAACGAGATTGGGATGAAAAGAGCGATTCGACGGGCATCAAATGAATAACCGGAGCAAGTGCAAATGCGAAAATTCTTTCTCGTGTCCGTTCGCTGTCGGAAACATGTTTACGAGTGCACGGCAAAGGGTTTGAAGATATACCAGACTTCTACAGTTTTGTTGGAAAGTCAACGAGGTAAAGCGTGCGATCAGAAAAATCGGTTCCGGTCCGGGGATAGGGCAGGGCAAGGCGCCCATAGGAAGGAAGAGAGTATTCGGCGAACCTCGAGGGTTTTCGTGCTCGGGGAATGAGAAGCCACGGTCGTCAGGGGATCAGATCTCGAACCGCGCCGCCTATCCGGTTCATCCAGAGACTCATGCTTCTTGCGGTTTCGGAGCGGTATTTCAAGAGCGTGCGGACGCCGCTGTTCGTGTGACCGTATGCGTCCACCCAGAAATCCGAGGAAGGCTTGCTTTCTCCTCCCCATACCGGGGTCTGTATGGGTACTCGCAAAGTGACAACGACGGAGTCTTGGCCGATGGTCCGGTCGAGAATCGTCAGGCCGGGTTGAAGCACATAATCGAATTCGATTTGAATCGTATCGTCCACCACCTCGTAATTGTGCACGGACGTGGATTGAACGAGATGGGCGCTCTTTTCCTTGTTGCGCTGAAATACCTTGGTCAGGGCGTCCAGGACGGCTCTTTTTTCCGCGGCCTCGATGCTCTCTCCCCCTTCCAAATGGGCGGAGCCTTCAACCAGTATATAAACCGTGTTTCCCAGATCCTCGTCTTCCGCTTCGTGGAAAGAGACCCGTCCGTCCACCAATTGGCCGAGTTCAACCGTATCGATGGCCCGGACCCGGAGCCGGTCCTGATATGTCCTCTGCTCGGCTGCGCCGGACGGGGTCGTTAGAAGGACAAGCGCGGCGAGAAAGAGCATGGCTGGGCGGATGATCATGCTTTCTGAGCTAGCAAGAATGATACCAACTGAAGACATCCTATGTTGGTTCGTCCTGGATCCGGGAAGCACTCCCTGCGAGCAGTTCACCACCGGCCCGGCTAAACCGGGCTCCGGCGTTATCCGGAATTCGATTGCAGGTCGTCTGAAAAATGGAACGTTACGGACTTAAGGCCCGAGCCTTCCGTTCCACGTCGCAATGTGTACCGGGAGGGTTCCATTCAATCCGAAGGTTTGAGGTTCCCAAGGCAAGGGGGCTTGATGCGGATGTCAAAGGCTTTTCCTTCCCGGAGAAGGTGTGCCCCGGGAACATTGCTAAATTGGAATTACTATGCTATATTAAACAATAAGGCTCATGATGCTTGATCCGGACGGAACTTTTTCCGCATTGTAAGAAGATAGTATTTTCTTTAATAACTAGAGAGTTCCTTATGGTGGTCGAGATAATCGGACAAGACGGGATCATGCAGCATCAGATCAAACGAGTGGTCGCAGTTCGCGGACAACGGCTCGAATATCTATGTGTCGTCTACCTCGAGAATGGGAGGCAACCCAAGGCGATTTGCAGTGTTCGCTTTCCGAGAGACAGCACTATTTTATCTCAACGAGAATGCTCCAATATAGAAGACCTCGAGGCCCTTATTGATTCCTATTCCCGAGTCATTTCAGAATGCTTCGGCTACAGAATGAACAGCGTATCCGTTCCACGGGGGGTCTATGCCGATGGTTTTATTCGGCACGTGAGGGATTGCGCCCGGCTTGAGGGATGCAACGCTCCTGACGCTTTCCTGAACTAAAGACCGCCCGTTGGGCCGCGTCACTCGATGATCGGCGTCGGGAATCGGTCGCCGGCAACTCCAAGATCGCGGTCAAATGGCTGCGCCGGTGATTCCAGGCGGTCGCGAGACAAAGCATCTTCCCTCGGAGGATGTAATCCTTCCTTTGCTATTTTATACTTCTTCCTTACCGCATCATTGGGGGGTCGCTCAGGTCATCACCAATCCACCCGACACGCTGATCGTCTGTCCGGTGACGTAGGCCCCCAATTCGGAGGCCAAACAAGCCATCATCACGCCCAGTTCTTCCGGTTCGCTGTAACGGCGCAAGGGCGCCAACTTGAGCGTCTTGTCCAGCTTGAAGACCGCCTCTGTGCTCGAACCTTTTACTTCATCGATTTCCTGAACTCCTATGGAAACGCAGTTGCAGGTGATGTTGTAACGAGCCAACTCCTGAGCCAAGGAACGGGAAAACGAGGACACGGCGGCTTTCATGGTCTCGTATATAGACATCTTTGGAACGCCGATACGGGCGGAATCCGAGACGACATGTACGATGCGTCCAAACTTTCTGTCTATCATTCCAGGTATCACGGCTTTTGTCCAAAGAAGGGTGGATTCGAGCACATTTTGGTACTGGGTAGTCCAATCGGTGCTTCGAAATGAGTGAAGGTCCCGAGAATCCGGAAGCATTACAAGTTCGCCTTTCGCGGAACGAACAGATCCTTGAGCAGCGCTTCCTCTCTGAGCACCCCCTTGGCCGCTAGGCCCGAAGCAATGAAATCAATGGCTGAACGCTCGTACTCCGCGGCGGCGGAAGCTTCGACCTCCTCGCTTCCGTCAAACAGTTGCTTTTCGAATTCGCTGCAATAGGCCCCCGGGATTTTTCGTGACCACGAATCCCTCATGCGGCCGACGACTTTTTGGCTTTCCGCAAACCGCCGGAGGTTTAGATTTGACCCATCCGCCGTTCCCTCAGCGCGGAGCGAGACGAGCTCTTTGACAAATGCTTCCCTGTTCAAAGTCACGTTAGCGAGGATCTCCTGAGACACTTCTCCCAGGACGTCCCGAAGCATATCCTCGACCACGCGATCCGTTTTTCTGATCGTGTTCTGAGGGTTGTCGAAGTCGAGGAAATTGGGTGTCAGGCCGATTCTTCCTCGCAGGGCCAAACGGAGGCCGAAAAAGACGTCCTTCAACGTGGCCACCCTTCTCCCCTCCATTTCGCAGGACGAGATCGTGTGTTCGAACGCTCTTCCACCGCCGCGGATGCTGGATTTCTTCTCGAGATTGGGGCACTCTCTGGTATATCGAACGGTCTTGTTCAACACTTCGATCAGCCACCACGGGACGACCGTATTTCGCTCGCACAGCGCCGGATCCACATACGGGTCCTTGGATGCCGTCGAAAGGAGATCGTTTGGTGTAAAACCGTCTCCTTTGAGGAGAGACCGTTCTTTTAGCATGATTTCTTTTTCCACCGCCTCCTCGGGAAGATCCATATAGATCAGCTCAAGCCGGTCCGCCAGCGGTCTGGGAATGTCATTTACGTGAGAGAAGCCGACGGGGTTCCCCGTGGCGATCATAAGCAGGTCCACGGAGCGCTCCCAGTTGTATTCTTCGAGCACGGCCTTCTTTTCTTCGAGGAGAGGGTGCAGCAATACCTGGACCTTGGTCCGTATGGCGGGAAGCTCGTCGATCATTAAAATGCCTCGATTGGCCCTGAATATACCGGTTCCAATAAAGGCTTTCGGGTCCGTAGGGCTCGCCCCGCAGGCGATGGCCTGAATATCCTTCAAACCCAGGAGCTTGGCTTCGTTGGTGTATTCATTGCCCTGGATCCGAGAGAATCTTTTCTCTCCGGGAATCAGTTCGAAGCCGAATGTTGCCACGGGATCCGAAACCTCTTTGCATCGCTCACAAAGCAAGGTTCTGTCCCACTTTGGATCGTCATGATAGGGGCAGCCCTTAATCGCAGGGACGGGTGGGAGTAATCGGGCCACGGATCGGGCAAGCCTTGTTTTTCCGGTGCCCTCCTCGGAGACGAGATACGGGTAGGACCCGGATAAGATCGCCCGTATCAGATCCGATTTGGTCTCCTCGCGTCCGTCGATGTCGGGGAGAACGTTTTCTTTTTTCCTCAGTCCGGTCAACAGGGCGTGACGCAGATGCCAGGTCACGGACACGGGTCGATAACTCTCGAGATCGAACGCTTTTTGAGGACTTGTTGGGAGGATCCCTGACGGTTCCGATTCGCTCGGACGGGCAGGTCACGGGTATTTTGAATCTGGCCGGCATCCGGCCGATTTCGGGGTCAAAGGATCTTTCGTTCCTTGTGGAAACCGAAACGCGGGATCTTGGAGAATAAGCCCTCTATGCCGGACTTGCCTGCATGAGCCCATGCATTGGCCTCCTTCAAGAAACCGCCTCTCGGACGCGACCCAGGATATCGGCCATGGGCGTACCTGCGGGGAAAATACCTTGGACGCCCGCTTCCTTAAGGGCGGGGATGTCCACTTTAGGGATGATGCCGCCCACAAATACGGGTACGGTAAGACCGATTCTTCGGAGTTCATCTACCGTGTTTCTACAGTGTTGCACATGCCCCCCGGACAGAAAGCTCAGGCCCACCAGATGCGCGTCTTCCTGAAGGGTGGCTTTGGCCACCGATTTCGGCGTCTGGTAGGGTCCCAGATACACCACTTCCATTCCCGCATCCCTAAGCCATTGCGACACCATGACGATTCCCCGATCATGACCGTCCATTCCGCACTTTGCCAATACGACTTTGATAGGAGGCCGCGTCTCTGCCATCGCTCATTTTCCTTTCCTGTTTCTCTAGAACGGATATGCGATCTGCCCGAACGGATCGTATTCGGCGCCGTGGCCCATGCGAATGGCTCCCATCATCTCGCCCACGGTGGCTCGGGCGCGAGCAGCATCGAGAAGGGCAGGGAAGATATTCGCTGCCGGATCTTCACACGTGCGAATGATGTGTTCTATGTTTTTTGCGGTCCGGTTTTGGTCCCTGGTGCGCTTCAAGTCTTTCAGATTTCGCAAATGCTCAGAAACGGATTCGGGGTCGGCGCGATGAACTTCAGCCTGCCGGTCCTCTTCCTCCGAGATCTTAAAGCAATTGACTCCCACCACCGAACGAGATGCGTCTTCCACCTCTTTCTGGTATTTGTAGGCTCCCTGTCGGAGCACTTGAAAGATCTCGCCGGAGACAATTTTGTCCGCAATCGAGTCCTTGTACTCGTCCATAATGCGTACGATTTCTCTTTCGATCTGATTGGTCAGGGATTCTACGTAGTAGGAACCACCCAACGGATCCGCCACGTTGACGACACCCGTCTCGTGGCAGATGATCTGTTGTGTTCTGAGGGCCAGGCGGAGGGATTCCTCGGTGGGAAGACACACCGGCTCGTCGTAACCCATGGTGTGTATCCCCTGCACGCCTCCTAAAACTGCGGCCAGTGTCTGGCAAGTAATACGGACCAGATTGTTCTGAATCTGCTTGCCTTGGAGCTGGCTGCCCATGGTAATGGCGTACACCTTGTACGTACACGAACGGGGATTCTCCGTTCCGAACTCATCTCTGAGCATGTTGGCCCACACTCTGCGTGCGGCGCGGAATTTCGAAGCTTCCTCGAAGATGTCCAGTCCTACCCTGTGAGTGAATCCCATTTTGGGCGCAATCTGGTCTATGTTCACGTTATCTTGACCCTTTTTGAGGATCTCCTTGAACCAGTACCGGGCAATGCAAAAATCAAAGGCGATTTCCTGCATGGCGCTGGCTCCGTGCTCGCGCAATCCTTCCGGCCCGGTGCTCAAGGTATAGACTCGTGGAGCATAATCCATGCAATAAAGAACCGTATCCACGGTCATCCGGCGTCCAATATCAAAGGGGTCCATCATTTTTGGGTAATACAGGGTGAGCAGATACGCGAGGGTGTCGTTGAGGAAGGTCCCGCGAAGCTTCTTGGGGTCCACCCCCTTTTCTTCGGCTGAAGCGAACATGCAAGCGAGGAGGGGCGAGATGTAATTGGAGAAGTTGATGCTCACCCTTTCCATGTCGATGTCGCTCATACAGATGTCCCAGTCCAGAACGGAGCAAAGCGGAACCCCTTCGGCGCCCACATCGGCTTCAGCCATGGGATGATCGGAATCGATACCTGTTTGAGCGGGAATGTCCCCGATCAGGTTCAGGGCGTTGGCCCCTTCTTCGATTTGCAGTTTGATGCGCTCGTTGGTGCGCTTGGGAGAATCGAACCCCACCAGCTCCCGCATGGTCCAGAGCCTTCCTCTGTACATGTCGGGAAAGATTCCGCGCGTGTAGGGGAATTCTCCGGGATCTCCGATGTCCTTTCGGTAATCCATGTGACGGATATTTTCCGGAGAATAGTGCGGTTCGACCGGAATGTTGCACCAGGTCATGTGCCTGCCGGCACGGGCGAAAAACTTGTCGTCCAGTACGTTCTTGTTTTCCATCATCCCTGTCCTCTTATGGGTTCAATCTGGCGAAGACGGCGTGGCAGCATGGGTCTCCGGCGGCGAGGGTTGAACGGAGTTCAAGCTCGATTCTACCGGGGACGATGGCTCGGATGATTTCGCTGTCCATGGCCATCATGGCTTCACATAGATCTCGGCCGTGACCGTCAAGGATGTAGGGGCAGGCATACACTTTGATTTCGACGCGGTCGTCCTTTGCCTCGATGATTTCCGCCTTGGGTTCACGTTTCGTCGCCGGATCCACATACGTCAAAACCGCTGTTTTGAAGTCCATGTCTCCAAGCTTCTTCTTCATCTTCTTTCCCTGGACTTCGCCCCACTGTTGAAAAACGTCCCTTATGACGGGCAGTGCTTTGTCACCGTATTTCTCGTAGAACTTCTTGCACAACAATCCCTCGACTTCCATATGGCTTTGAGGCTGCCGATATTCGGCCATGGCGCATCCTCCCTTTGCTGTGTGGTCCTCGTTTATGACAAACGATCGTTTCTCCAGGCGACATCATTACGTAGCGATCAGACGCCGTTGCTCGCTTAGCGCACGACTGAAAGCCCCAAGAGTACGGCCGGCAGCAGGGATGTTTGAAGCCGGAAGATGCTCAGACCGGTCCTCCGAATCCCGCGCCTCGAATGCGCCCTGTCCGGGAGGGCCTCGGCTCGAAGCAAGGTATGCAGCCTTGACGCCTGTCCGTCATCCGGCGTTCAGGTAACGGGTCGTGTCGAGAATCATGTCCACCAGGTGAGTGCATCCCGAGGGGCCGCCAAGCCGCGTCCGGACACGGCTTCCGAATTCACTGTCAATGGTGGAACCGATCAACTCCTTCGACTTGGTAAAGGGAAGTTCGCAGATGTTGCGGTACGGCGCCCTGAACGCCTGCGTTTCAATATCCAGGACCCGTTTGGCTTTCTTGTCCAGGTGCAAATCCACCTTCATTTCGTGGGAGTCATCGCACATGTATTCGTTCAGATGGAGGTCGTCTTCGCGGATGCGGATCTCGATGATTTTGTCACGTCGGAAACGGTTCACCTGGCCCGGCCTCGGACCGTAAATATCCGCTCTGACCGCGGGGTAGACGCCCCTTTCGACGAATGTCTCTTCGATGCCATCCCGATAGGGGACGCAGGTATTCGCGAGATCCGGTCTCGCCCTCATCTCGAAGTTTTTAAGGGCCACGGCGCCAAACGTATGGAGGTCCTTCGGCACTTCGATAGGCGAGTCATTGAGTTGCTTGACCGCTCGAGCGGATTCCACAATCGCATCTAAAATGAACCCACAGCCGTCGCATGACCCCAGCACTTTTACAACCTGCCGGATTAGGCCCGGCCCCAAAACGATACCGGCCAAATTGGAAAGATTTTCGATGGGCTGTTCACAGCTCGCCGTATGCAGGCCGGCTTTGAGTTCTCCCCGCGCGCGAATGATTTCTTTGGTGTCGAGGCGCACGACCGACTCGAACGCAAAGTCGCACCTTTGGTCCATGACGACCGACTCGACCCATAAATGGTCCCTGCCGGCCATTTTCACCGTTGTGTCCAAAATGCGTCTGGAAATAGTTTCCACGTGCAGATCGTTCATGACGGCGTCACGTTCATCGGTCAAGCACGAGTCGCTGCCGCCTCAGACGGGTAAGTGACAAGGGTAAGCCCGTCAGGGACCGATTACCGTCTACCCGGCAACGCGTTCGCCTCGCACGGTTCGTTAGGCGTCTTTTATAGCCTCTTTGATTTTGTTCACCATCAATTCCGTGGCTGCATAATGATCCATTTCCCGGAGGGAAACCCGTTTGACCAATTCGTTAAAAGCCGGGTCCTCATCCCAGCGGGACCAGAAGTCCTGCGACAGCCTTTTCAAGACCAGATCCGCCATCTCCGACCGAATCTGTTCCCGTCTTCTCTCTTCCCTTCTTCCACCTTCGTCCAGGAAAGCCTGATGCTCTTTCACAGCCTCCCAAACCTCCCTGATACCTTCTCCTTGGGTGCCGACCGTCTGAATCACCGGGGGACGCCATTCGCGGGGGTTGACGGCCATATCGAGCACCTTTTCGATCTCGAGACAGGTCAGGTCCGCTCCCGGAAGGTCGGCCTTGTTGACGACAAAAATATCCGCGATCTCCATGATGCCCGCTTTCATGGTCTGGACATAGTCTCCGGTACTCGGCATGGTGGCCACCAGCACCGTGTCCACTTCTTTGACGATGTCCAATTCGATTTGGCCGACTCCCACGGTTTCGACCAGAATGAGGTCACAACCCAGAGCGTCCAGAATTCGCTTGGCGCCTTTGCTGGCTTCGGAGAGGCCCCCCAGGTGCCCTCGGGTGCCCATGCTTCGTATGAAGACGTCGTCGTTTTCCGCGTAGTCCCGCATTCTGATGCGGTCTCCCAGGAGCGCCCCTCCGGTAAACGGGCTGCTCGAGTCCACGGCAATCACGCCCACTCGAAGCCCTTTGGCGCATGCCATGTAGATGATCTGATCCACCAGGGTGCTCTTTCCCACTCCGGGAGGGCCAGTGAACCCCAACGTACGCGCCTTACCCGTGTGAGGGTAGATTGATTTCATGATTTCCGGCACCAGGGGAGATTTGTTTTCGACCATGGAGATCAGCTTCGAGGCAGCGTAATGATCTCCCTGCAACAGACGTTCGATCCACTCCATGTCAAAACCAATCCTTTATCGGCGATGTTGAGAAAATGATTCAAAACCGGTTCCTGCACGCAAGGAATCGGGAATCGCAACCCGTTCATTCGAGTTCGAACCAATAACCGGCCTCATCTTTGCCTATGCAAGAAACCGCTCGCTCGATTTCCATTTTCTGGCCTTCTTTGAGCAACATGCGAGCGGTCAGCCTCAATTCGTGCGGCAACTCGATGATGGCCATGGGGTAGGGGACTTGATTTCGGAAGGCCTCGGGTGCCACTCGTATGGTGGTGTGCGTGTAGATTCTACCTTTCCCTTCCACTTCGTCGGAGACGAATTCCTCGCTTCCACACGCGGCGCACACGTAAGCCGGGGATATGAACCGTTTCCCGCACCGGGCGCACCTGTCTGCGATAATGTCGTGCGTTGACCCAAGCATCATACGGCTCCTTTTAAAATGGTGACCGTGGAAACAAGCCCCGAAGCTCCCAGATTCATGGCAAGGCCGATCTCAGCGTCCTTTACCTGGTTTTCGTGCTCTCCCCGTAAGTGCCTGACTATTTCAAACACCTGGCCGAGTCCTGTAGCTCCGACGGGATGTCCTTTGGAAAGCAGTCCACCACTCGTGTTGATAGGAATCTTTCCATCCACCTGGGTCAGTCCTTCTTCCACAGCGGGTCCGCCCTTTCCCCTCTCGAAGAAACCGATGTCTTCGCTGTCCACAATCTCAGCAATGGTGAAGCAGTCGTGAATCTCCGCCACGTCCACGTCGGAGGGCTTGATTCCTGCCATGTCGAAGGCCTGCTTGGCGGCATAAACCGTTGCCGTACAGGATGGGCCTTCCATGGCGTAAGATGTACTGTTCCCCAATCCATGCCCTGATCCCATGATTTCTATGGGTTTGTCCGTGAAATTCCGGGCGATTTCCGTTGGGCACAGAACAGCGGCTGCGGCTCCGTCCGAAATGGGGCAGCAATCGAACAGTTTTAGGGGGTCCGTAACCAATCGGGAATTCAGTACTTCTTCGAGGGTGGTTTCTTTCCGGAAACGCGCCCTGGGGTTCTTCACCGCATTTTTTCTGTTTTTTACGGATACGAGACCGATCTGTTCAATGGTGGTTCCGTACTCGTACATGTGACGGTGGGCCACGAGGGCAAAGTATCCCGGAAACGTCAGTCCCGTGTATCCTTCCATGTCTTTGTCCATGCCTGCGGCGAGCGCCTCGGTGTTTTTCGCTGTTGAAGCGCCGCTCATCTTTTCCACACCTCCGACCAGTACAAAATCATATACGCCGGAGGCGATGAGCATGAACCCTTGACGTAAGGCAATGCCCGCGGAACAACAGGCCCCCTCGCCTTTGTCGCAGGCCACCACGGGCGCCAGGGTTTCCTGGCCCTCCAAAATGCCCCCAATGTAGTTGCCCAGGTAGAAGGCTCGGATTTCCTTTCGATTGATGCCCGCATCGACAATGGCCCGGTTGGTGGCCAGGGAGGCCATCTTCTTGAGGCTCATACCTTCGAGAATTCCGAAATCGGTGGTTCCCACTCCTACGATCGACACGCTTCTCATGACGTCGTTCCCTGTGATTGAATGGTTTATGTGGGTTGCGGCGCCTGCTATCGGAGTTTGTCTTCAGGAACCAATTTCTTTATGGCGTAGATGATATCCTTCATCATGGTGCCGGGGGAAAACGTCTCTTTGATCCCGATATCCAGCAGCTTCTTGCGGTCCTCCTTCAGAATCGTCCCGCCGTACAAAACCGGAATGTTCATCTGCTTCTCCTTGAGCAGCTCCATCACGTGTCTGCCCATGGGAATCAGGGAAGCGGAGAGATTGCTCAAGCCAATGACATCCGCGTCTTCCTGGACAGCGGCTTTCACAATACTGTTCGGCGTCTGCCTCATGCCCAGATAGATCACTTCCATGCCGGCATCCTTCAGGGCCAGAGCGACCATCTTGACTCCAAGATCATGCCCGTCCAGTCCCGGCTTGGCGAGTAACACCCGTATCGGCCTCGTACCGACCATATGCCTCCTCCTTTCTTTGAAGAAACGCCCGGTCGAACTCATAAAAGCCGTGAGTTCAATGCGATGGAAAGACCCTGAATCTGCTCGTTATAAGATAGAAGGCGGTTTGAATTCTCCGTAAATGTCCCTCAATGCCTGCATGATCTCTCCCTCGGAAGCATATACCTTGGCAGCGGCGATACAATAGGGCATCACGTTTTCATTCTTTTCAGCGGCCCTCCGGAGGTCGTCGAGCGTTTTCCGGACCTCCTGGTTGTTTCGTTCTTCTTTTATCTTCTTTAAGTTGGCGAGCTGTGTCCGTTCCGTTTCCTCGGTGACTCTGAATATCTCAGGCTCCTCCTCTTCCTCCTCGGAAACGAACTCGTTCACTCCCACCAATATCCGTTCTTTGTTTTCAACGGATTTGTTGTACTTGTATGCTTGGTTCGTAAGGATCTTATCCGCATATCCCGTGTCCACGCATTTGGCCATTCCTCCCCGGCTTTCGACCTCCTGAATGACCTCCCATGTTCGTTTTTCCACCTCGTTCGTCAGCCATTCCATGAAGTAGGAGCCCGCAAAGGGATCGACAACATTTGCGATGCCGCTTTCGTGGCAGAGGATCTGCTGAGTCCGTATGGATAGCCTATGGGCGTTTTCCGAAGGAATGGAAAGCGCTTCATCGAAGCAAGCAATGGCCATAGACTGAACACCGCCCAGTGCAGCCGCCATTCCGCCAATGGTCCCTCGGACAATGTTGTTCTCCGGCTGCTGATACGTGTAGGCTCCTCCTCCCGTCTGGGCATGCATTCGAAGCGTCCAGCTTTTTGGATTTTTGGCGCCGTATCTATCTTTGATGATCTTGGCCCAGATCCGTCTGGCTGCTCTGAACTTGGCAATCTCTTCGAGAAAGTCGATATGCACATACCATAACCAGGAAACATTCGGAGCAATGGCATCCACATCGATGCCGCGTTTCAGTGCCTCGTCAAAATAATTAATGGCGCTTGCGAACGTAAAACCCAGCTCATGATAGACGGTTCCTCCCGAGTCTCGGGTGGGATATCCGTTTACATTGGTCACGTTCCACTTGGGCAGATATTTTGAGGCGAACTCCCATGTATCCACCAGGAGTTTAACGCTGGACTGCGGCGGGAACGAGAACATCTTCATAGCGAAACATTCTTTCAGGGGATCGTTCTGAGTGGTGCCTCTCAGCGCACTGAACGGCACACCCTGCTTTTCCGCCAGGTTCAGAAACATGCTCAAAATGGCGGGAGTGGGATGATTGATCGTGAAGGAATGATTGGTGTTTTCCAGGGGAATATCCTCGTAGAGCATCTGCATATCGGCCAGGGTGTCAATGGCGACGCCCACCCGTCCCACTTCTCCTTCAGCGAGGGGATGATCCGAATCCAGGCCAATGCAGGTCGGAACATCGAAGTCGTTGCTCATGCCGGTCTGACCGGTCTTCATTACGAATTTATGCCGCTCGTTAGTCTCCTTGGCCGTGCCTACGCCGACCACCTGCCGGATGGTCCACGGACGGCTTCGATTCATGGGGGCGTAAGCGCCCCGTGTGAAAGGGTATTCTCCCGGGAACCCCAGATCTTTCAGGTAGTCCAAATCCGCAATGTCTTCCGGAGTGTGGATCTCTTTAATGGGTATGCCGGAGATAGTGGTGAATTCTTGTTTTCGAGGAGGGACCTTGGAGAGCGTGTTTTCTTTCCAGGCCTCACGCCTCTTGGCTATTTCTTCGATCGTTTTCTTATGAAACATGCTTCTCCTCCTCTCGGCTTGCCGGATTCGGTCATCCTGTTCGGACAACAGAATCGACGTTAGTCTTACCTCGTGTTTAACCGCGCCATGCCGTCTCTGAATGGGCCGATCGGAAGGCCCAAAAAACGTGAATTCCTGCAGAGGGTCTTCGGGCTGCGAGTGAGCTCGCTGAATCGGTACATGCATCAGCTGCCGTGGGAATCCATGGTTGCATGGACTCCTCACCCGTTCGCCGAAGGGAACGGCTCCTTTTCTATCCCTCTTTGAGCACAACCTCGGTGATTCTCTCCCTGATCGTTTCCAGCGGCACTCCTGAGATAATGACGTCTTTCACTCCCATTCGCTTTAGATCAGGCAGATCTTCCCGGGGTATGACACCTCCGACCAGAAGCGGAATGCTCATGTTCTTTTCTTTCATGGCCCCGAGCATCTTTTCCGAGAAAATCAGGTGCTCACCGCCCAGAAAACTGAGGCCTATTGCATCCACGTCTTCTTGAAGGGCCGCCTGAACCACTTCCTTCACCTTGCGATAGGCGCCCAGGTATATTACCTCCATTCCGCTATCCATAAGCGCCTTGGACAGAATAACGATACCCCGGTCATGTCCGTCCAGTCCTACCTTTGCCAGAAGTATCTTGATCGGCTTTTCCCTCTCCCTTACCATTTTCATGGCATTCCCTCTCTTAAAACGGGTATTCGATCTCATCGAAGGGATCATACGGAGCTCCATGTCCCATGCGTATGGCTCCAATCATTTCCCCAAAGGTCGCTTCACTCCTGGCCGCTTCAAGCACATGCCCAAACAGGTTCTCGTTCTTGTTCTCTCCCGCCCGCATGACGTTCTCCAGGCTCCGGGCGACCTTTTTGACATCCCGTTTCCGCTTGAATTCCTTGAGGTTCTCGAGGTGTTCTCTCACTTCCTGTTGAGGGATTCTGTGAGCTTTCTCCCCCGTCTCTTGATCCTCGGATATGGTAAAGCAATTCACTCCGACGATAGGACGCTCCCCGCTTTCCACCTCTTTTTGAAACTTGTAGGCCTGATTCTGCAGCAGTCTTTGCAGGTCCCCGTTCAAGATTCGGTCGGCTATGGTGTCTTTGTAGTCCTCCATCATGCGACTCATCTGTTCGTACAACTGGTTGGTCAGGCTCTCCACATAGTAAGAACCTCCCAGAGGGTCAGCTACATTGACGACGCCGGTTTCATAGCAGAGAATCTGCTGGGTGCGCAGGGCCAGGCGATGGGTCTCTTCCGTAGGCAGGGCAACGGGTTCATCGAAGCCCATGGTATGAATGGACTGTACCCCGCCCAACACGGCGGCCAGTGACTGATAAGCGATACGAACGATGTTGTTAACCACCTGGGGCCTCTGCAACTGGACCCCCAGAGTGGGAGTGTGTACCTTGTATGTGGCGGATTTGCGATCCGTCGTACCGAAGTCCTCCTTCATCACGCGAGCCCATAGTCTTCGAGCCGCCCTGAACTTGCAGGCTTCTTCAAAGATGTCGATTCCGACGCGGTGGGTAAAGCCGAACCTCGGAGCCACGTCCTCGATCCTGATACGCCCCTCTCCCCGCTCGAGTATGGATTTCAGCCAATATCTCGCTACGCAGAAATCAAACACGATTTCCTGAACAGCGGTGGCGCCGCTCTCCCTTAGCCCTTCCGATCCCTGTGTAATTGTATAATAGCGGGGGACATGTTCCCTGCAATAGATGATCGTGTCCACGGTCATGCGCCTTCCGATGTCAAACGGCAGGACGGTCTTCGGATAGTAAAGCGTGAGAATATGGACCAGGGTATCGTTCAAAAAGGTGCCGCGCAGTTTAGTGAAATCAAAGCCCCTTCTCTCCGCGGCAGCCAAATAAAGGGCCATGAAAGGGCAAAGGTAGTTGGAGAGATTGATGCTTGTGGCCTCGAGGTCAATGCCCTCCATCATCACTTCCATATCCCGTATGGAGTCAATGGGCACTCCTTCCAAACCCACCTCGCCTTCCGCGCAAGGATGGTCGGAGTCAATGCCGTACTGGGTGGGGAGATCCCCAATGACATTCAGGGCGCTTTGGCCTTCCGCGATGAGGTATCTCAGGCGTTGATTGGTTGCCGCGGGTGACGCGTATCCACAGAGTTCTCGCATGCTCCACAGCCGTCCCCGGTACATGTCGGAGAATATCCCTCGTGTGAAAGGAAACTCGCCCGGATGGTTGATGTCTTCCTCGTAGGAGAGGCTTTTCACGTCTTCAGGGCCATACATGGCTTTGACGGGGATGTCGGACCACGTCATGTGCCTGCTTGCCTTCTCAAAGAAACGATCGTCGGTCTTCAGTGTCTTTTCCATATACAGCTCCGTAGCTCTACTTACTGTCTGAAAACGATCAGGATCCTTTCAGGAGAAGCGAAAATAGTCCCTGACTATGGTTTGTGTCATACTGTCCGAGGAAACGAAGAAGGCTCTTCCCATGCTTCTCTGAGCCAACTTCAGGCAGAAGTGCCTGAACTGTTCCTGTTCTCCCAGCATAACGATGTTCAGGGTTATCTTCTCCTTGCGATAGCGCGACGCTTCCTCCAGCACCCTGGGGGCCGCATCCTCGAATCCCACGCGCCGGCCGTTGACCACGTTCGAAACCGAATCGGTAATCAGGTAGGCCTGTTTTTCTCCTTCCAGCAGACGTACCCGCTCACGAAATTTTTCCAGGGGTGCGCAGATGTCCGTAAGTCCACCCGGAAACGTGTTGCGGAAAATGTCCCTGGGTGGCGTCTCTTTTACATGATCCGCAAACAGATACACTTTGAGGATGTGATTGGGGTTTTCTCCTATCAACTCGGCCAGAGCCAGCGAAGTGTCACGAGCCGTTGCCATGACGCCCTTCATTTGCATCGACATGCTGGTGTCCACCAGCAGTCCGGCGATGAGTTTATTTTCGCGCGTCATTTCTCGGACACGGAAATCGTCGGTTCGAAAGGTGATCGCGCCAATGGTTTCGCCCCGGCCGAGGGCGTTCAGCAAACTGCTCTCCACGTCCAGAGATGCGTAGTCGTCGCCGGATTCGTACTTCCTGGTAGTAACGGTTGGGATGAACCCTTCTTTCAAAGCAGCAGGTTTGTTTTTTCCATTCAAATTCGGCTTGAAATTCCCTAAGATCCGTTTCAGCACCCCCCTAGCCAGGACGCGTGCGCCCTTGTCCGTCACGGAAACCGTTCCATCTTCGAAAACGATCAGGCCCTCTCTGTGATACTTTTTGAGAGTGCGTTCGAGTTCTTTCCGGCGTCGTTTCTCCGGCGAGTCGTCTTCGTCTATCGGAACGATTTCTTCGAGCTTCCGCCGCATACTGAGCGGCAGTATGTCCGAGGGTCCCAGGTCCTCCGGCGTTTCGTGCCCGGCCATTTGAGCGGATTCATACATGTTCTCCAATTCTCGAGGATCCCTGTCCGGCTCGGGCAATGAAAGAGAACGCTTACTTTCCGTTGTTTGAAATGAAGATTCTTCGTGGAGAAGGACGTATTTATCCGGATCTTCGAGGATGGATTCGATGGTTAACGCACCTTTCTCGTCCGGATGAGCGAGTTCGCGCAGAACCAGATAGACTCGGTCGTTTCCCCAAGAACAGAATCCTTTTGTTTCCCTGTCTAAAGCGCCGCCCATGCGTTTTCGCTATCCTTTCGGTGATGGAGGATGGCGGGGAGCCGGCGGCCCCCGCCATCAACTCGCTAGTGATCGGATGCGTCTGGTTTACCAGTCCAAAGCCTCCCACCAGTCGTCACGCGCCGCGATCTTCGTGGCGCTGGGCACATGATCCTTCCATTTGAGCATCAAGTCTTTAGCGGTTTGCGGAAGCTCCTTGAAGGGGATAAAGCCGCTGGACCAGGTGGCGCATATGGTGGGCCAGATCTCCTGGAGTACGTCCTCATCCACGAAGCACTCGATGAAAGCGGGTTTGTGTTTGTCACGCACGAAATCGAAGGCCCGCTTCAGGGCGGGACGCACTTGATCGTCCCTTTCCACCAGTTCGGTATGCAGTCCGAACTCCGCTATCATCTTGTCGTATCGTGTGTTCTTGCTGATAAACCATCCATCCCTTTCCCGGTTTCCGGATGGCCAGATGTCCTTCCAGAAGAGGTGACCACCACCCACGATCTGGTTGTTGTTGTGATGGATGAAGACGGCGGGCACATCCCATCTATAACAGGTTTCAATGTCCATGCCGCAAGCGCCCATGGCTCCGTCACCCATGATCGCTATGATGGGACGGTCTCCTTTCGTGGCGGCATTGCATCCGAGGGCCATGCCCGGCGCATGCCCGAAACCGATGGTGTCCGCGGCATCCAGGATTCGCCTTTGATCTTTTACCTTAATCCAGTCGGAGTAGTAGGTGGCCGCAGTGAACCCGTCGATAATGGAATAGTACTCGTCGTTCAATTCATCGCGGAGGAACTCGGCGGTAATCCGTCCTAGAATATCCGGATGAAGCGGGGATACTCCCCTCTGACGTTCGGTGCGATCGAGGGTTTTCTGGTGGTACTCCTCCTTCTTGTTCGCCACTTCGGCTCTCCAAAGAGCCCACTTCTCCGGGGGTTTGGTGATCCCCATATCCTTGGCGCATTCGATCATGAGTTTGATCGTCAGCTTCATGTTCCCGATGAGTTCATGCTCGGTGGGCAGCGACAAGACGGTGTTCTCGGGATGCGTCTGGATCTGGGTGTAGACGCCCTGCGTTCCGAAGAAGGGAGGATATCCGAACCACTCCAGACCTCCGCAGCGCAGTCCCATAAGCACGCCCTTGTCGCACCTGCGCATGACGTAGCCTCTGGCCCTGCCGTAGCAGTTGAGCGGATCGTATTCGGAGATGGCCCCCCGGGAATTGCGCCGGCAGTGTGTGGGGATGCCGGTCAAGGCCACGAACTCCCTGAGTTCATCCTGGGCGTCATCGTAGGTCAGCGCCTCTCCGGTGACGATGGCCGGGCGTTCTGAATTTACCAGCCACTCCATGAACTTTCTCACGTCCTCGGGATCAGGCGCGCTGACTCGAGGCTTTGGAGCCCAGGTGCCGGGTGTGTAGTGGACCAGATAATCGATGCGAGGACCTATGGAGTTCGATCGGTCGAGGTATTCGTAGGTATAGGCCACTACGGCCGGACCGGTAGGGGGTGTGACTGCCGTGCGTAACGCTCGTTTCAGTTGGAACAGGAAGGAACCCGTATTGGGAACGCGCCTTGCTGTCTTGGCTATGGACTCGCACAGGCGCTCGGCGCGAACCAGGCCTTGAAGTTGAAATTTGTCATCGTCCAGGGCTCCGGATTCCCCGGCAATGTACACCATGGGGGACTGAGCGGCCATGGCCTGGGCAACGCCGGCAGACGCATAGCAGATACCCGTAGCGGGACCTGAAACCGCTATTCCGGGCCGACTGGTCATTCGGCCGTAGGCGTCAGCGGCGAATGTAGCCGTCTCTTCGGTTCGTACGTGCACGCGCTCGATACCGGCTCTCAGACAGTGACCTTCGATATTCCAGCAGCCTCCGGCGGTAAGGCCGAAGATGGTGTGCACTCCCTCTTCTTTAAGCATCTCCGCGGCGAGGTCAAAAAGGTCCACCTCTTGATTAAGCCAGCCGGCAACATCATCCGAAGGTGCGCCGACTAAGTGTTCCTCCGCTCCCGGCTTATCAAGGTCAGTCATCATCTTTTCTTCAGCCATTTCTTCCTCCTTGTGGGTGCCTCATCCAGGACAAACGGTTTCTTCTCAGGTTCCCCTGATGCATCGAACTGGATACAGTTGGGTTACAACGTCCACAGTTGGGTTCATACAGGCTGTGTGGCCGGTTAAATTGTTGTTCCTTGGGGTACGTTCACCTCCTTTCCTCGATTGCCGTCAGAAAAAGCCCTCAACGAATGACGTCTCATCTTATCTGGGTTTTGAGTGCGGAGCCCCGTCCAGAGATGCGGCGGATCCGTTCAGCATGGGGTTCTCGACGATCCGCCGGGCGAGTTTCTCGCATTCTTGGGGCTTGCCCGTTCTTGCAGGACAAACACTGGCGGCGATCCCGGACGCCGGGTTGTCTCCTCTGCCTGACGCAAGATCGAAAACGACGAGCTTGGCGCCTTCAGCAACCGGACCTCGAGCACACGTCTCTCGTCGTGCAAGAGCACTTTCCGTGACGACAGCCCCGCGGCTCTTCACCTCCATGCTCGTCTCCCCTGGTTGGGTGTACAATTATTCGGAAGTTCGCCATCTGTCGCTGATCCAGGCCCAAATGCTAGTGCAGGTGAAAGAGCAGTGAGTCCTTCACTTTTTCGCATGTTACTTGTCCTGCCTCCTCGAGCAATTCCAAATGACCGTCCACCTCGGATAGCCCCAGGAACGCCTCGCGTTGTTCGAGTTGGCTGAACAATTTACCGCATATCTGCCATTTGGTTTTTGATCCATTATTGAGTATTCGGACGATTTCGTTCTTGCGTTGCTCGTGGTGACGTATAATCTCGTCGACTCTCGCCTGAAGCGGGCCGAACGGTTCGCCATGTCCGGGCAGAGTGTGTCGAACGTCGACGTTGCGTGTTGAACGCAAGGATTCAAGGTAGGTTTTCAGGCTCTGGTAGCCGAATTCCTCTCGGGCAATCAGGTCCATCACCGGGTTGGGGGTGATTTCAGGAAGCACGTGGTCTCCGGTGAACATCAATTGTTCTTCCGGGTCAAAGAAGCAGACCTGACCTATACAGTGTCCGGGAAAGTGCATTACTTGCAGCTTCCGACCTCCTGCTTCGATTTCATCTTCGTCGGCCATCAGCTCCACGCGCGTAAGTGGTTCGGAATAGTCGTGTATGTTGGTTAGGAACTCTTGCTTGAGAAAGGGGTAGTAATTCGCGGGAACGCCGGCTTCGATCAGGTACAGCGCCAACCTCGATGGTTCGCGATCGAAATCCTGCAGGAAATCATGGTTTACCTTGTTCACGTCGAAGGCGTGGACAAACACCTTTGCCCCGGAGATCTCGGACAAGGTTCGGGCGGCGCCAAAATGGTCGATGTGGCCGTGAGTAACCAGTATTCGCTCCACATCCCGCAGCTTTCGACCGATGCCGGACAATGCTCGCTCCAATGCGTCCATGGTGGCCGTGCTTCGGAGGCCGGTGTCGATGAGGGTCAACGGGGAGCCCTCGAGCAGATACACGTTCACGTCTTCGATAGGGAAGGGAATAGGAATGGTGATCTTGTGAACACCCTCGAGAGGGGTTACTTTTCGAATTTGGATCAACTCAGCACCTCGTTCAGCTATCTTTTAATATGCGGCGGTCCGCCGGTTTTTGTTGTCAGGACGACTCCCTTGCGAGCCATGCCGCGCCTAAAGCGCCTGTAAATTGGGGAGTGGGAGGAATCAGGGCGGTCAAGCCGGCCCGTTGCTCCAGACGCCGTACGATGCCCGGGTTTTGGGCGATACCCCCGGTTATGACAAAATCTTTTTCCAGACCCACGGTTTTTACCAGTTTGAACACCCGCTCCGCCACGGATTCATGTACTCCCTCCAAAATATCTTCCAACGGTGCGCTTCTGCGACGGTAACGAAGCGCCTCTTCTCTGGCGAATACCGCGCACACGGAACTGATTTTTACCGTTCCTTTGCCCTGGAGGGAACGCGGACCGATCTCCTCCAGGGGAAGATTCAGGCTCTTGGCCAGAATCTCCAGAAATCGGCCGGTGCCGGCGGCGCACTTGTCGTTCATGACAAAGTTGGTGTGATTTCCCTGGGCATCCAGGCGAATGGCTTTGCAGTCCTGACCCCCCATATCCAGAACGGTCCGAGCCGTCGGAAAAACAAGGTGTACGCCCTTGCTGTGGCACGCGATTTCCGTGATGCTGGTATGGGGAAAGGGGGCGATATAGCGCCCGTAACCGGTCGTGACAATGCCGGATAATTCATCCATGCGGATTCCCGCCGCCGCCAAAGCGCCCTCGAGGACCTTGATAGACGTTTCCGCGCTGTCCGGGCCCGTGGAAATCAGATGGACGCCTATGGTTTTATTTTCGTTGAGTATGACGACTTTGGCTGTTCGTGAGCCGACGTCAACGCCTGCGTACATCATCTGGAATGGACTCCTTAGGTCATAGCTCAAACGGCTGAGAGGGCCGCTCCCAAAGCCGCCGTCAACAGGGGATCCGAGGGAACGAGAACAGGACGACCCGTAAGATGCTCGATCATGCGCTTGATGGTCTTGCTTTTGGCCACGCCGCCGCAAAAAAACAGCTCCTCTTCGATTCCGACCCGGTTGAGCGCGTCCATCAATCGGGAAGCTACCGAATCGCAAACGCCGGCGCAGATACTCTCGAGGGTGTACCCGTAATGGACATTGGAAATGATGGCGGATTCGGCGAATACGGCGCAGGTAGTGCTCACTTTTGCGATATCTTCCGCTCTGCCCGATAAGTCGTCGAGACGGTCGAGATCGATCTGAAGCACTTCGCAGGCTGCCTTCAGGAACGAACCGGTCCCGCTGGCGCATTTGCTGTTGCTGGAAAACTCGAGAACCTTGCCCTGGGGACCGATCTTTACGGCCCGGCATCCCCCTGCACCCGCGTCGAGCGCCGTGCAGGGCCTGCCGAGCAGAAAATAGGCGCCCCGGGCCACGCAGGTTTCCTGGGTCTTTCGTAGGTCTGCGAAGGAGACCTCTTTGCGTCCCAGGCCCGTGGCCGCAATCCGTTTTACTCGGTTTCGATCCGCTCCCACTTCTTTCAACAGATCTTCCAGCGCTTCTCGCGCTGCCGTGTCGGAATCGATTTCCGTTTCATAGGTCTTATGGGCCACCATCTCCGAGTCTTCCAGAAGCACCGCTTTCACGCTTTGCTGGCCCGTATCTATTCCTGCTACCAGCATGATCATCCTTCCAGCATTTCGATGAACGCTTCCACCTTGGACACAGCCTCGTCCAGTGACCCCTGCCCGTAGTCGCTTTCAAGATACAGGCTTGGAATCCCAAGCTCCTCTTTGAATTTCTCTTTCAGGAACGGGTATTCGAGATTTCGGCACTCGCAGTACATAGGAACGAAAAAGATGGCTCCCTGGACGTCGGCGCCTTCGAGTTTATTCTTGATGTAATCGAGCCGTTCCCTCGGATGGTAGTCGGAGGTCATGGTATGGGGGCAATGCACGTCGAGACGATGTTTCACAATGGCATCCATGGGGGAAACGGACGTATCGATCTTATGGCCGAAATAACTGGCTCCCACGCCGATATCCTCAGCCACCACATTCCCTCCTGCTTCCTCGATCACGGAGTAGATCCGAGAGGTAAATTGATCCACGGCGCCCCCGGAGAGGAATATGCGAACTCTGTCGGATAAGGGTTCCCGGTTTTCCACTTCCTCGAGAAAGGCGGCCATCCGGCGATTGTGTTCGTCCTTAGGCATTTGGAGAGCGGTGAATTCCACCGTGAACGCCTCGCTCCCGGAGATCTTGAGAGACTTGTCCTTGCGCAGCGCATGCATTCTCTGCATCCAATCATAGTGTTCATTGTACACGGCGATGGCCTGGGAGAGCTTTTCGTCCGTGATCAACTCTCTTGTCTCTCGTTCGATGTGTTGCTTGAAAATACGAAATTCGCCCAGGAGGTATTCGTGTACTCCGGGACCGCTGATTTTTTCGGGGCTCTTGATGTACAGGACGTACGGAGACAGCTCGACACCGAGTATGGTGGGCTTTTGATGAGGAGACAGAACTCGCCAGTAGTACTCGCATCGGGACATGATGTCGCAGCTGTTGCATACCACGATGCCGTCCAGATAGTTGTAGTCGCCGCGTCCGGCGGCGTCCAGCATGCTCCGGACGTAGGGGCATGCATAATGAACGACGTGTTTGTCTACAACTTCCAGCGGTTGCGCTCCGCTTCCCGTCACCTTTACGGGGAGGATGCCTCCGGCGTACAAGATCTCCTCGGGCGTCATGCAGCATAGATACCCATATGCTTTGCGGCCGTTTTCCGCTTTCCAGTTTCTTACCCTTTCGTGTCGATTTTCCATCCAATCTTGAAATATGGAAGCCATGACTTAATCTCCTTTGTCTATTTCACGCGGCTCTTTTCAGGAGCTGTTCGGCAAAAGCATCGAAACGCGCCAGGGTCTGAGCTTCAGAGTAAGTGCGCTCGTCAATGAGGTCGCATTCGAGAGGCACGGATGGGATCCCGAAGTCCTCTTGAAGCACTCGAGCAATCTCGACTGTCGGATACACCACCGGCCTGCAAGTGATGAGATAGAACAGCACGGCTCCCGAACATCGGTACTCGTGGGCTGCGTTCACGAGCGTGGACACGGCTTGTCCGATCATGCTCGGCGCGATGAGACCTCCGGATTGCTGTAACGTTCGGACGGCGAGTTCCCGCATGGGTTTCTCGGGCATGCGCGGAGGGAAGGGAACCATGTTATAGATGGGTTCGAACGCGAATACGCCGCCGTACTTTTCGAAGTAGTTGAACAGCGACATGTTGAACCAGGGCGCCAGACCCATCCAAAGCAGCCGGAACTTTTCCTCCTCGATGACTCCCAGACCGTTCGCCACCCGGTCCCTCAGTTCTTGCCTGAGACGTACATAGAAATCATAAGCGCGTTGTGTGCCCAAGGTATAAAGACCCGGGTACATCACGGTCAGACCATCAGCCACCCCCATGGGGGCCGGTACGGCTTTGCGAAGTTCCAGTATTTCCAGGCGAAGCTCGTTGGTTTTGTACGACAGGTCCAGGGCCTCGTTGAACCGGTCCTGGTCGTATTTATGTCCGGTGACGTTTTCAATGAATGTGACCAGTTCTTCCCATTGCTTCTGGGTATAATCAAGCTCGTGGTCGGCCACCGGAGAAAAGAACAGATCCCGTTCCCCTCTTCGGATCTTGTTGTAGAAAGGAAGGAGAGCGGTACGAAGCCCCGGTTGGAGGAAGGGTATGTCGCATCCCCTCTCGGGAATATCCAGGATGTAGAAAGGGACGTTCAATTTCTGGGCGAGGTATCTCAGCCACTTACCACGCAAGTCACACACAAAACTGGTGGTAACGATCAGATCCGGTTTGGGTAACCCCCCCAGAGGAGCGTCGGAAAGGTCCCCGGTGAGCACGTGACCGATGCTCGACCGGGCGTATCCGCACAAATAGCTCGAGAATCCCGCCGCTTCGGCGATTCGCGCGAAACGTACCGCTTCTTTCTCGACGCTTTCGTCTTTGGTTCCATCCCGCCGCATCATGCCCGTGAGCACGGCATAGTGTTCGGGAAAAACGGGGCACAGATCCATGGCCCAATACAATTCCTTGGGTATGATGGCGCAGGACCAGACCACGGGTTTGCCTTCCGCTTTGGCCTGATGCGCCGCCGCATACTCGGCCTTTACATAGGGCCATACCTCTCGAGCGGTTTGGATGGACTTCTTGCTTGGGGCTGTCTTCGGTTTTTTTGCTTCCATGATCATGTCTCCCAAAGCGAAAGCTTAAGCGGACGTTTGAGGAAGGGCCTTATGGCCGGTATCCGAACCTACGGACAGGGCGCCTTCAACATCACCGGACTTGATGGAACGATATCCCAATCTCAAGGTGGTCATCGAAGAGCAGCAGGCGCGATCCAGAGAGAAAGAATAGGACTCCGGAGGCAAGCCTGCAGGCAGTGTAGCCTGCCTGCCGGGTACGTCGAATTCCAGAGCCGTTTCAGCGGGGATACACGCGCCGTAATACGTCTTCTCGACTTCTCCGGGGAAAATCCTCACCCGATTAATCATCTCTTTGATCACCATGGCGCCTAACTGCACGCTTGGAATATCACGCATGGCGCCGTCAAATCGGCTGAAAGGGGTCCTGACCGCGCCAACGATGACTACTTCGTGCTCTCCCATTTCTTCCTCCCTGGAATTTTGGCGACCTTCCTCTAACCAGCCTTCTTTTGGAGTCCGGGAAACAGTACTTCGCAAATGCTTTCCGTTGCAGCGTCCGGAGCTAAGTCTTTGTCGTAGATTACGCCCGGCAGACACATATGTTCTATGGCTCCCAGAAATATCTGTCTTATGTGTTTTACCGGAATATCGTCTCTTATCTCCCCGTCGTGAATCCCTTCTTCAATAACGTCCAATATTATATTACTAAACGTTCTTACGCTATCATAGGTTTCACTTTGAAAATAGGCGGTATAATTACGAACTTCAAGCAGTAGAATCCTAGAAAATACGCGCTCTTTATTATATAGATCGATTTGAAACCAGGCTATTTTTCGAAGTTTGTTAAAAGATCCCTTTATTCCTTTGAGGGCATAGTCCAAACCAGCCAGAAAATCCTCCAAATAGTCGTGAAGTACTTTATGGAGTAGACCTCTTTTATCTTTGAAGTATTTATATATGAGAGCTTCATTCACGCCCGCGGTTTGGGCAATCTCCGCCCAGGTAACGGCATTGAAGTCCTTTTCCCGTAAAAGAAGCCTTAGCGCTTCCATCACCTTAACGTATCCCGCGGGATAAGGGGCAACCCTGCCTGTTTGTTCGGCCTCAGTTACCGTTTGTTTCACCGGATAGTCCTTTTCAAGCTTCGAGAAAGAGGTCTGATTTCGTCGCATCGGCGCGAGTGGCACAACGGTTCCGGAATCCGCGCGAGTGACTTCAACAGTCTCAGGGTCGAACGGTTCCGCGTCTTTCCGATACGGACCTGGAACGCGATTGCCGAGGCCCCCCTCCGCAGCTAAAGTGGATGCGTTTCCGCGGGTCTTGCCCCGAGTTGATTGAGTGAGAGTACTTTTTCAGAGCCGTTATAGCCATACCTGTTGGAAGAAAAGCCCCGTTTATTCTCGGGTACGTCAGGCATACTTACTTTACTATAAGGTATTTTATGGAGTTTTTACGAAAGTAAGTATAGCATACTTAACAGTTGATTTTGCGTCAACTGTTTTTTTGAAGGGCTTGGCTGGAAGTCCGGCTGAGGGTATCGGTTGGATACTCGACGGGGGATTTCCGGGGGGAGGTCCAAGGCTCGACCGGCAGCAACGGGCGACGCCGTGCGATCAGGCGGACACTGGCACATTTCTTGGAAGGGAACGAGATGTCAAGGAGGTCAATTGCCTCTTCAAGGCGTTGCCGACGAACAAAAACACCTTGGCGGTGGATTTGTACCGAGCCCGAAAAGGTGAAAAGGCAAGTAGGCCGGCATTGTTTAGGATATCCGCATCGGCCGGGGCAGGCGTCCCTCGAGAGGTCCTCCTGCCGGAAAGCCGCAGGCCCTCGCTGCTCGGAAGCCCGGCAAAAGCGGCCCCCGGCCCTTGGTCTCCAGCGACTTCAATGCATTCCAACCCCGTCCTTCCGTCACTGGTTCATCCGCCGTTCCGGCCCTAGTCGGGCTCTACATCGGGACGAAGTTGTTGACGCGCCAGTATTCCTCCTTCAGGTTATCCAGTTCGCGGGCGAACGCATCGTAATGGCCCTGTTCCCACTCAGCCAACTGCAGGTAGAGTTCCTTGGCCTTCTCTTCCCGTGCTTTTTCGGCGCACGAGCGGTAAAAGGCAATGGCGTCCAGTTCGAGTTTCATGCCGATAGAGAGCACACTGATTTCAAAATGGCTTTCTTTCAGCCTTTTCTTAAAGTCCGCGCTGAAGATGGGGCCTGATGCATGCTTGTGAGCTTCATCGGTCGGATGTTGGGTAAAATCATACCCGCCCTTTTCCAGGATCGACTTGTACTGTGTTTTCAAGTACTTGAAATGGCCCATTTCTTCTTGCGCAAGGCGCAGGAACGTTTCCTTCCCTTTGGGATCCGCCGTGCTGTCCGCTGCGTTCTTGTAGAACGCATGTCCGGTCATTTCGGCTTCCATGGCGGTTCGAAGTCCCTTTAGAACTTCTTCGTGATATGAATCCATGCGAGTCTCCTATGAGTGTCATCGTGCGGCTTGAAGCTCGGAAAACCGTCCGCGGCTTCACTTGCGCTCCAGAGGTTCGTGGTAGGGAAACAGGTAAAAACCAATGGTCTTCTTGGCATGCTCTTCCTCGAATATGAATCGAACCCCAAATTCGTAGCCTGCATCCGTTGACTTCCGCACCCAGACCACTTCCCCGCCCACCCGAACATCGGGATTATGATCCAGGGAGAGGGACTCGTTCATGGAAGAGTCGAAAGAGGGCGTTTGGCCGCCCAATCCTGCGGGAGGTTCCGCTGACGGAAGGCGAAAGTAAAGGCCGAGCTGATCCCCTTTTCGTGGCGGATCTTCAGCAACCCTGATGCGACAGCCTGTTGCAGATATGTCCATCAGCTCTCCGCGATGGGAAAGATCTCTGAAATCAAAGTCCAGCCGACCGAAACGGATAAGTGGAAGAGGCGACCTTCTATAGTAAGAGCGCCTATCGATCGTATGTTCAAATTTGGTCCCACAATTGGGACAATTGACTTTGATCTTTCCTGTTCTCTTCGGGTCCACACGCATGAAGCCCTGCTTCTTGCATCCCGGACATGTGATGTGAATGGTTGCTGTCATGACGATCTCTTTCACTTCGGCGGAGGTCCGAATTCAGCCGAGGTCCGGGATTAATCCTTCCTGCGGATTCGGGCCTGAGCGAAGCAATTTCGCATTCGGGTTCGAAGCCCACAGAGGCGATTCAGCCGTTCTGCGGATGAGGGAGGCCCATCCGGTTTATCTCGCACATCCCGGTGGCAATCCGTTTCCGGCGTTCAAGGAAACGTCTTCATCCGAATAGAACTTACGACACATCTATCTGAAATACAACCACTATTTCGGTTTTCACCCGGATGGCGCCGGCGACCCGTGTGCAACACTGTGCGGATTCACCGGGAATTCGCCTGCTTGGATCCCGCGTTGCATAGCCACGACCGATTCCCGGGGTCTGGGCGGAGGTTGGAGCCTAAAGCGAACACCTTATGCATTGACCGGTTGGAAAGGCTTGTGTTAAAACGCATCTGCGTATGGTAGGAGTGTTATTTCATGGTTGAAAAGAAGGACGTTAAGGGCACGTTGGCGGAAGGAGAAATGGAAAGCGGCACTGTAGAAGAGCGGAGCCATCGGTTCGCTTTTTTGAAACGGAAAGGCGTCCTGTTTCGACTGCTCATATTGATCTTGGTACTGATCGGCGTGTACATGGGTCTAAGATTCCTGGGGATCTTCGATCACACTTCGGAAACCGCTCCCGTTGCCGGGAAGACGGGCGCTCAATCCGAGTCCGCATTTAAGCCGCAGCCCGTTGAATCGGCCGAACCCGGAGATCAGAAGGCTGAAGCGCCATCCAAACCCGAGCTGGAGGGTGTCCGCTTCACGCGGGCTTTGATTCGTTCCATGGAGTATGAACTCGAAGAGCGCCGTTTCGGCTGGAGGCCCAATTCTTTTCTTTTCGGCAAGATGCACCTCACGGACAATATCAATAATCTTCAACTGGGTGTGCTGGAAACCGTGCGCGTAGTGGGCTTGGTACTGAAAGAAAAGATCAGCCGTTTTGGAGATTCCGACGCCTTTGACCCCAGAATCGAGCATTCGCTAAACCTCTTGATGATCAGCGCGAACCAGTTCTGGTTCCCCGCAGCGGACGATCAGTACCGGGATGCCCTGAAGCAACTGGATCAGTACCAGAGAGACCTCGAAAAGGGCGTTGTGCATTTTTACCCGCGCTCGGACAATTTTGAAGCGCTGATTTTCAGTTGCAAAGAGCTTTTAGGGAATTGTCACTATAATCTGGTCAAAGAGGTGGAAGGGGATGGAAGCCTCGTGTCCACGTTCGTATCGGACGACTATTTCTATTACGCCAAGGGCGTTGCCTTGGCCATGAGTCAGATTCTGGAAGCCACGCTCCATGATTTCAAAGAAGAGGTGACGCTCATCAAAGGCACCAAACTGCTGTCCCAGGTTGTGACGGCCTTGAACGTGGCGGCGGTGCTCGATCCCTGGATCATTCTCAACGGGGATCTCAACGGCTTTGTCGCCAACCACAGAGCCAATATGGCCGTGCCCTTGGGCGAAGCCCTGTTCAAACTGAACAACATCCTCCGATACGGTGGTGGCGGGGGAGGGTGATAACCGGATCCAATGTAGATTCTCGAATCCGGCGACGCATAAAAGCATTCGGGAACACATTCCCTGCCACTGAGGTTACATGAAGCCGGGAACGCCCGCCTCTGACTGAATACCCTTTGAGTCTCAAGAAAAATCGTGCCGCTCGGCGCCCTGTTCGTTCCGGCGTCCCTTCCGGTAAAGGTCGCCGTCCGGCTGTTCTTTCTGCATGGGCATTGACCGGCTCGAGGTGACCCCGAATATTCTTAACTGGGGGAATGTGTTCCGCTCTCTTCCTCTTCCTCGAGGATGGATTCCAATAGGGATCGTTCCTCCAACGGCAATTCGAGCAGCACCTCTAAGTTCTTGGTTTGTAAGTAACGAACTCCGATGCTGAAGAGGCGGCAAATCACGCTGAATGAGGCTTCTTGAGACAGTTCGGAGACAACGCGGTCCCGCAGGTAAACGAGGCGTTCCAAGGGGATTTCCCGATGTCGCTTTAGCAACTCCGTCAGCGCACCGGTGAACCCTTCAGCGAAGGATTCCCGGAACGGCCCGTCCTTGAAGAGATCCCACTGTTCTTTTATCAGATCCGGCAGTCCTTCAAAGAGACCGTGTCTCAGTAGTTCGAAATTCATCTCATCGATACATACTTGCGCGGGTTCGGCCCAGTCCCTGTCCGCTCCGGCCTCCAGAGTTCGAGCGATTTGTTCCATGCATCCTTGCAGATCCCCCGACTGGAAGAGGGCGAGGGCGATGTTGAAACGTGGAAAACAATCATCGGGATCCAGCTCAACAGCTTGACGGTAGCGGTCTATGGCTTCTTTGTGGGATCCTGTTTTCCTTAGTTCTTCACCGATAGTGTTCTGCAGATAGGCGGAGGTCAGCCCCAAGGATTCGGCTTTGTTCAGATACTCCAGCGCCGCTGCATGGTTGTCTTGTCCCCCCTCGAACCTGCCTCGGAAAAGCCATGTAATTGGATCATGTGGGTCGAGATTCGTGGCCTTCTCATAGCTCGCTTTTGCGCCCTCGATATCTCCGGCTCGTTCCCGGGCCACGCCCAGCAGTTGCCAAGCCTCGGGCTTGTCAGGTTGGAGCCTGATCGCATGAGTGAAGCACTCGAGCGCCGTGGCGTGCGCACCCTGATTGAACTCGAACCTGCCCCGGAGTAGCCATGCGTCAAAGTCCAGCGAGTCGAGATCCGTGGCCTTCTTATAACTGGCTCTGGCGCCCTGGATATCCCCGGTTTGCTCTTGGGCTAGACCTAGAAGCCGCCATCCTTCCGATTGCCCCGGAGCGCACTTGGTGGCATCAAGGAAGTACTTTAGCGCAAGGGCGTGGTCTCGTCTGTTCCAGTAAATCCGTCCGAGCCCCAAGAGAGCCTCAACGTTCGCACCGTCCAGCTCCAAGGCGCGGAGATAGCTCCTTTCGGCTGCATCGTCGTCTTCGCACTCTTCCTCCAAAGCACCCTTTTCCGCCCAGACCTCGGGATCCTCAGAGGAAAGCGCACCTAGACCTCTGAGTTTCTCCAAGGCGCTCTGTTTGTCTCCCAGCCGTCGCCGGCCCCTGGCGCTCTTGAGCAGAAATTCGGGCCCTCCCATCTTCAGTTCAAAAGCGGCATCAGCCAGTCGCACGGCCTCCGTGTAGTCCTCCGAGGCGAGGAGTTGGTCGATGATGGACGATCTGTTCCGGATGTCAAGAACATCGGCGCGGCCATAGTGGAAGTCGGGTTCGGCGAGTACTACGGGATGATAGTTGGAGAGGGCTGCATCGATATGGGTGAGTTCCATCTGATGTCTTCTCGCTTCTCGCAGCATGCCTCCGGACCTGTAGATCGACACCAGAACTTCGGCAGCCCTGTGCTTCCTTTTGAGCTCTTCCATAGTGTAGAATCGGCCCAGAAAATCAATGAATAGACGGATGGGATACCCCCTGTCTTCTTTCACCTCGAAACAGATCCTGAAAAGAGGTTCTTGCAGCTCATAGTATGTCTTTCGACCGACCGGGGTGGCCTTGACGAATCTGCGGTCCTTCAAGCGCTTGAGCTGGCCGGAAGCTACCTGATGGGTAATGAAACAGGATTGGGCGATCTCCTTGACGCTTTGAGGTACGCGGCGTTCGGAGAGGAATTCCACGATCTTCTGCTGAAGCGCCGGGAGCGGCTGCATCTGTTCCTGGTAGTACGTCGTGAGGCTGTCCACCATTTCCAGAAAAGATCGCGCCAGATCCTGGACGGATTCCCGATCTATAAACTGATAGAAAATCACCAGGAGTCGCGGATTGCCCCCGGTGATCTCGTGAATTGCGCGGATCCGGCCCCGACCCGCCTCCGATCGAAAGGACTTCCCGAGGTGCGCGCGTTCCTCGGATTCCGCCAGCTTTTCCAGCAGCTCGACCGCTTCCTCGAACGTGAATGTCCGGAGGTGTTGAATTCGAAAAAACCCATAAAACGGGGCCTGCTGGGTCTGAATGTCTTTAAAGAGTGATTGCGTTGACGCCATGATAATCCAGAAAGGATGCTGCTGGACCAGGTCCCTGAATCTGCGCTGCCCATCTTTGCCCATGCCTTTGGTGTCCGAAAAAATCTCGCCAAGGTTTTCCGCAATCAGCAATAGCCTCCGGTCACCCACGAAATCGAGCAGGATTCGCTCCGCCATGATTTGGGCGTCTTCTATCGGCATCCGGGTGAGTCGAATCAATTCATCTTCAAGCGACACGTCTTTTTTGGACTGGGCAGGGGTCTCTTGGCGTCGCTCCAGAGCTCTAAGGATTCGCACGAGCCAGTCGAGAAAGGTAGCTACGCCGCGTTCTTCTTCCTTCATATAGGCGATGGCCAAGCGGTCCCGGAAGTCCGGATTGGCGTCGATCCGGTTGTAGAGGACAGCCAGCAGGTGCGTCTTTCCCGTTCCCCGGGGGCCTATTAGGAGCCAGTTGTGTCCGACCCCGGTCCGAATGCTGTCCAGGACGGCTTTTTCGAGTGTATCGACGAGGTGGTGTTGGCCAACGAGCATGGATTCCAACAGCCCTGGCGTGCAGTTTCCCGGACTGAACAGCGAGACGGTGTCCATCTTTGTCGGCATGTTACCCTCTATTCTTGAGCCACCATCTCCTGATGATGTCGTACTTGAATTGGTACAACCTGTTTTTCTCGTCATGGTCTCGGCGCAAATAGTGGTCCTTGACCAACAAGCCGAGGACCCTTTGGAAAAGATTCCGGTCCGTAACTACCATTTGCGCGGCAACATGATTCAAAATGTCGTCTTCACCGAGTGACTCATCAGAGCGGCAGAGGCTCTTCAGAATCTCGAAGGCGATATCTCTCTGCTGAAACCGTGAGGGATAATAGGCTTGGATGCGTTCCGCATAGTGACCGAAATGAGCTTTGTCTTCGGGATCCAACAGCAGCCCGTCGATTGCCGATACCGCGTCTTCGCATCCGATGGGCTGTCTGAATTCGGATAAAGTCTCCACTGCGTAGTTGATATAAAAAGGCAGACCGTCCGTCGCCGCGGCGATGGTTCGCCCAACACCATCGAGAGAATCTCGAAGTTCTATTTCGCCGTCATCCATCAGTTCCTGCAATCCCTGACATGCGAGTTCCCCTGCATATCGAGGGCCAAGACCTTCCAAAGCAAACGTGGCCATGTCGTTGGTAGGATCGTTCCGGTAGCCGGCGTGGTAGAGTTCCGAGATGACCAGATGAAGCCCAACGGAACCGGTGTAGATCATTCGCAGTTTTCCCGAATCATCGGCTATGCGGTGGTCCCTGAGGATATCTAGGAGTTCCATCGCCGTTTTGACTCCGAGGTCGTCTTTGATATTGGAGATCATGAGGGGCAGCTCGTCCCAAAGAAAGAGAACCGTTTCGTCGAAGTTGTCTCGGATATCGTTGAGAGTCGTTTGAAGCAATCGCTTCCAATTCTCCTTGAATTGGGGCAGGGTCCAACTGCCGATGCTTCCACCGCCGAGTTCCACACACATTTGCCTGAACTTGGTTAAAGCGCGACCTTTCTTGCTCAATATAGGGGATACGGCTTCAACGATTTTTGAGATGAATTCGGAGGGAGATCGGACGCCTTCGATGACCAGGTAGACCGGGTACCAACCGTCGATGGGCTCTTTTCCCATTTTGCGTATAACGGACGTCTTGCCGATCCTGCGCTCTGAAACCAGCACAACACTTTGATTTTCAAGGGCGTTCCATATTCTTCGAATGTCGTCGTCTCGTCCCACGACCCGGTCAGGCGGTACATATCCTCCGACAACTGGTCTCATTTCGCCCCCTTCTACGCCGTTGTTGATGTACGTTACTATTGATGTACGTCTCTATTGGTGTATATTACCTTTTCTCTGCCGGCTGTCAACCCCGTAAATGGCCCACCTCGCTATCTCCATTTAGAATTTCGAGTAATCGTCGCACTTCTCGCGGGTGAGAAAGAGTCGATGTCCGACCGTATGGTCATACGATATTAACGCTTAACCTGTGAACAGCGACACCGGAGCGTGGGTGCCTTCCCGTTTAGGTCAACCACTTTATAAGTTACTTATTTTATTGTGAAATAAATTGGATATCCATGGCCTGGAATTCTTTCAGGTACAAGCCTTGATCCTTTCTCCCCAATTCTCTAAAATGCATTGCCTGCTCGAACGCGGCGCAAACAGCCACGGATATTCCACTGTGAAGGTATACTGATATGCAACATCCTCTGTTCATTCAAGGGGCGTATATCTCGACTTCCGGATAAAGTGGAGGAATGGGGCCGTGTATCGTCCCTGCCGCAGAGTAAGCTTTCCGGGAGAGTGTTTATGGACCGGCGAGCGAATCCAGTGGAACCCGATAAGAACTTCCGTATGTATTGGGCTTGGCTCTTCAACCCAACCTTCGGCTCCCTCCTTGATGGGCGCGTCGGGATCGATACGGGGTTGACGTTGCGCCGGGTTTTGAAGAGGCGTCATGCCTCGGGGGATAAGAATGAGCAACATCTACGTTCACGGCTATGACCGGAAAGAGACCGTCCGGCTGCAGGACCAGGCATCCACGTTGGTCGAACTTCTGCATGCGGACACCGCATTTCCCGCGGGGAGTCTCGTTCTTGAAGCAGGCTGCGGAGTGGGCGCCCAGACCGTCACTCTTGCACGGAGCAGCCCAGACGCTCGGATTACCTCGCTTGACATATCCAACGCTTCGGTGGTCGAAGCCCGTCGGGCCGTGTTGTCTGCCGGTTCAGGGAATGTCACTTTCTTACAGGGCGATATTTTCCATTTGCCGTTCAGGGTCGAGACGTTTCACCACATTTTCGTCTGTTTTGTCCTCGAACATCTATCCGAGCCGGTGGACGCGTTGATCCATCTGAAAGCCCTTCTCCAACCCGGCGGCTCCATCACAGTAATTGAAGGGGATCACGGGTCCGCCTATTTCTTTCCGGACAGTGATTGCGCCCGGAGAGCCATCCAATGTCAAATCGAACTTCAGGCGGCCTCCGGGGGCAACGCCTTGATCGGTCGCGAGCTGTATCCTCTGCTCGACAGAGCCGGGTTCGAGAACGTCTCCGTTTCCCCCCGCATGGTCTATGTGGATACCAGCAGGCCGGAACTGGTCGACGGATTCACCCGGAAGACGTTCACAGCCATGATCGAGGGTATTCGCGAGTCCGCCCTCGAGGCCGCTTTGATCGATCCGGCGACCTTCGACAAAGGGATAAGGGACCTCTACCGAACCACGGAACCCGACGGCGTCTTTTGCTACACGTTTTTCAAGGCGTCAGCTCGGAAGAAATCATAATTCGTCCGCTCAAGTCAGAATATGTGTATCGCAAGAGCGGTACTATTTCTATTGCACGGAAGCCGGACCGGGCCCCACGAAAAATTGTTTCAGCATACGCATCGCGTCTCCAAAATTGAGCCTGCCGAAGTCCGGCATGATCGTGGCATCCGTGAAGGTCCCAGTGACTCGAAGCGGCAGGCTGAAATCCTTCGACGTCGAATCCGCATCGCGCGCGGACGCCAATAAGGTGGGCGTGATCGTCATATCCAGTGTCTGATCCAGCCCGAAAGAGCCCTTGCCCGCTACGGTGAGCACCGGCCCCTCCATGAACAGATCTTCGCTGTGAAATCGACCGTTGAGGATGCGAAACGAGCCTTCCAGCCTGCTGAAAGGAATCTTCATTCGAGGTGCGGTATTGCTTCCGAGGATCTGATGTTCGACGAACCGTACGCCGGCCAGCAGATCCGGTCCGACCAGGGCGCCATGTTTCATTCGAACCCAGGCCCGTCCCTCGATTCGGTTGACGAGATCCTCGAAGCGGGGCGCTACGCCGGTCAGTTGTATGCCCATCCTCGCCAGGCCTTGAATCTGCTCGATGCCGGTCAGATCCCGTGACAGATCGCTCGTCCGAATTCCAAGCAGCGTGCCGTCCATTTCCAATCGCCGGACGTCCGGACTGGTCTCCATAGTCGCCTTGGCACGGGCGGAACCGCCATAACACTGAAAGCCGAAGGGATCTAGTTCGTACCGGCCGCTTTCCCCATTCAGGGTGGTCTTCAAGGCCGAAAACCGAAAGCCTCCAACGAGGCCTTCTTCCAAGAAGACCCTGCCCGATACACGGATTCCGCTCTCTGAATCCGGGCCGTTTCGCAGCGCCGCGAACGCTTCCGCGCGTTTGAAGCCAAGGGTGGACGGCGAACGCTTCCATGGGAGGAAGAGGTAACGGTCCATGTCCAACCCGGTCACGTGGAGATCGAAGTTGATACTCCGTGCGGCGTTGAGGCGCAACTGTGCGCTGAACCGGCAGGAGGTGTGGTCTATCTGAAAAAGGCCGTTCTTGACCTTCAAATCATTGGCCGATCCGGAGATGTCCGCGTCCAGACGCACCTGATCGAAGGCTTTGTAACGGACATCGGCGGGTCCGGAAACCATTCCCGCGCGGACGAGTAGTTCGTAAGCACGGAACCCGGGAATAGCGATACGCAGATCGATATCCGGAGATCGGGTCACGTTTCGGAGTTCTCCGTCCGCTTTAATCCGGCCGGGACCGACCTTGGGCTGCACGGTGACCTCTTTTAGCAGCAGCACATCCTTCAGAGGATCATAGTCGGCTCGGCAGCGCGCCTCGATCAGACGCAGAAAGGGTGAAGCGTCGCTTGTCCATTCGGCCCCGGCCTCCAACGAAATCGGATTTCCCGGAGACCCGGACAGATCGAGTGTCAGCGACACGGGTCGATGATCGAGAACAGCGATCCGCGGCCAGCCGAAGTTGGGCAATACAAGCGCCGGTCGGAAGTCGGCGCTTTTCAAAATCGCGCGAAAGGCTGGGAAAGAGAGGATCGGTTGTTCAGAGAGGGGTCCCACGGTTCCCGATAACGTTACCTCGGAACCATACAGTCGGAAATGTCCTTTGAACGGCGCCGGGCGCTTCCGGGACTCAAAGACCGAGTTCAGAGTGATGTGATCCACCCTCACGGGAGGTTCTCCTTCCCTGGAGGACAAGAACAGGGAACCGTCGGACATCCGGAGTTCCACGCTTTCCAAACCGGACCAAGTGTATCCATTCAAAGCCAAGGTTTTCGTAAGAGCCGGAATAGACTCCCCGTTAGCGGGTTTCGGCGCGCCTGCGCCGGGCGGGTCGGGCCGGTCTTCGGCCTTTTCCCTTCCTCCTCCGGTTTGAGAGGAAAGTCGCTGTACTGTAAATACGGGAGCGTTCAGGATGATCCGATAGGGTTTCAAGCTCTTTCGCAGGAAAGAAAGGAACCTTATTCGCATCTCGATGTGGGGGACGGACACGCTGGTCCGGGAGGCGAACCCGCGCAATCCGGAGAGGGAAAGATCGTAGCCGTGGACCGTGATCTTGGGGTACAGGGACAGACTCAATCGCCCGATAGTGGGTCTGGCCCCGGTAGCCGTCTCGACTTCCCGAATGAGCAGCTGCCGATACCTCTCTAAGTCCGTGCGCTCCTTAAAGGCCCACAAGAAAGCGATCAGAGAGGCGAGGCCGACGGCGACCAGGAACAGAGCTTTGTAATTCTTCATAGTGTCAAAACAGACCTTCGGAAACCGTGAGAACGAGAACGATCCGCCCCCATTTGCCCTTCCCGCGCGGCGAGGCGATTGCCGGGAAGGGAGACTCCGCCGTCCCCCGAACGAGAGGAATCCGCTTTATCCCGAACGGATCTTCGAGGGACGTGCATGGGAAGAAGAATCGGCTCCCGGAGAACTCTTTTGGCGAACGCCGGACCTTCCGTCCAACGATCCCGCACCTTGCACATCCAGAAACTCTTCAAGCGCGACTCCCGCGTCCCGATGCGGCATCAAACGGAACGGACCACGCGGTTCAGCCGCCGACACGGTGGGGGATTTCCCGGTTGCCTCGTGAGAGAATTCGATTACTTGGGCAAAATGAAATAGAAGTTGTTGCCCATAGGCGTGGGTTCGTAACCGGCTTTTCCACCGTGCAACTCTATTACTTCTTTGATGAAGTTCAACCCGTGCCCGGTGCCGTATTCATCCCCAACGTTTTTGCCGCGATACCCTTCGCTGAACAATCGGAGCACGTCTTCATCGGGGATATGGGGTCCCGTGCTGAACAGGTTGAACTTGATCCCGTCCTTGCCTTCCCCGAAATAGCTTCGGAGGATCTCAAGTCCCAACGCGATGAACTTGTGACGGTTTCCGTACGGGTCCGACGCTTCCCTGGTATATTTCACCGCGTTGGTGAATAAATTCGCGTACACCTGAGAAATCAATCCGGCATCCGCCACAACCGTGATTTCGTCATCCGGGATTCCGATGAGACGGTCGTCCACGGCAATGCCCCTCTCTTCGAGACGATGCAGGTATCGGTTCAATTGAGGGCGTATGATCTTTTCCTTGAAATTGACTCGGGTAGGCTCGAGGACATATCTTCCTTGCTCGAAATGGGATCTTCTCAGCAAGGTTTCCAGGAACAGACTCGTCTGCTCGTAGTGAGAGATGATCTGTTGAAACAGTTCCTCCATCGATTCATTGATATAGTTCAATTCCTCCTGGAGCGGTCTAATCTGCGCAATGGCCTGAGCTCCGCGCGCTTCTATAGCCTTGTCCAGTTGTCTCTTCAAGTCACCGGATATTTCCTGCGCCCGGTCTATCTTCCCTTTGAGCCTCTTATAAAATAACTTGAAATACATATTGGGTACGATCACGTTATGCCCAATATCATTCACCAAATTTTGAATGAATCGAAGGTGTTCAACGTTCTTTTCTCTTATGAACCGGTTATGAAGTTGAAAGCCGATGCGGTTTGCGAATTTCTCGAAAAACAGTTTCATGTGATCCGAAAGATCCGAGCCCTTACAGATCTGTAATATCCCGATAACGCCTCCTTCAGGAACCTCCCTCAGCTCGGACAGAAGCTTTAAATTACCTTTGATGGGAACAAAGAAGGAGTCATCCTCTACTGTCGGTTCTTTGTATAAAGATGGCATTATGGGGGCAACTTCAGGAGGTTCTTTGCAGAGATATTCCGAACGACAGACCAGTCTTAACGAGTTCGGACTATCCGCTACATACAGAATGCTCTCGAGATCGTAGAAGATCTTCGAGATCATGACGCAAATGCAATAGAAGTCCCAGCGGCTATCGAATTCCTGAGCCAGATCAAAGAAGGTCTTGAGTGCGCAGTCCTGGACAGGACTGAACGAATACTGTTCGTAATCGTCAATCTTTTCGTTGATGCGCTTCTGGATGACGAAAATGCGATCTTCGTCCGGAGCTAGTGTGGGTTGCCTACCCAATCGAATCACCTGCGTAGCCATGTTGAAGGTTGTTTCCCCCGGGCGGTACGGGTAAATTCCCGGCTGTTACCTTTCTTAGCATATTCGAACGTTGAAAAAAAGCCTCACACCCCAGATTATCCGAGTCCCGTGCAAACTTCCCGGAGACGCGTGGGACGCAAGGTCCGTCTCGGACGCACCCACGGAATGGGCAGGTCGGTCTTCCGTTCTTTTGATGCTTCCTCGTCCGCCCACAAGGCGCCGGGCACTCCTCCTGCTCTGTAACGGATAAAAGAATGCCGGAAAGACGCTCCGGCCCTTCCGGCATTATACACCCGTGTTTTCAGGGTTAATGGACTTCAATTTTCTTTACGTGTTCTTTTGCTTCTTCAGTCTTGTGGAGAGTGACCTTCAGTACGCCGCCTTCGTATGCAGCATCCACGTTGGTTTCGTCTACCTCGCCAGGCATGCAAACGTTCCGTCTGAAGCTGCCATAGCGACTCTCCCGCGTGTGATAACGTCCCTCGGTCTTCTCCGTCTCTTCCTTCTTCTCTCCACTAATACACAGCACATTGTCCTTCAGCGAGAGATCGAAGTTCTTGGCTTCCATTCCCGGAGCTTCCACTCGAACTACTACGTCCTTCTCCGTTTCGCTGACATCCACTGACGGCAGGAAAGCATCACTTGAAAGATCCACTCCGCCTCTCAAGACCGGAAAATCTTCGAAGAAGCGCTCGAACACATCATCCGTTCTTCCCCACATCGTAGGAAAGAGAGTTCTTTTTCGAAAAGGAATCAGATCGAACATAATCACACCTCCTTCACTGCCAAATCTTCATATATTCGACCTTCGGCCGTTCTACCGGCCTCTTGCTTTCGATAGCAAATTAACCAGGATCTTTATAAAGTCAAGTGGTTAGGGTCGATCCTGGGTTCCTTGCGAGTGTTCGCGCATGGCTTTCAGTATTTTTTCCCGAGCGCTTTCGATCCTCTCCTGCAGGGAAGGATCCGGTAAATCCTCCGGCTTAATCTGATTCAAAGCATCCAGGGCCTCCTGGTATCTTTCGAGTTTGAACAGACAGAAGCCGATCTCGTAGTGAGAGCTGGACCGATGTGGCCCATAGTCGGTAAGTTCGAGAACCCTTCGGTATTCCTCCAGGGCTTTTTCCCACATTCCCCACGATTCGAGGAGTTGGGCTCGTTCGTAATGCGCCTGGGCCCGGTCGCTCGGTTCGTCGCTGATGCTTGGCATTGTCGAATCGGTGTTTTGCGCGGCTGCAGGTCCCCCCGCAAGCGGGATCAGCGTCAGTATGACGAGAAGGGCGAGCCACCCTCCCACGCTCCGCGCGCCGATGTGCAAGAGTTGTCTGGTCGATCCGATAAAACGCCCATGTCCGCCGTCGTTGATTTCAACCATATCAAATGCCCCCTTTCATGGAATGTGTCCGACTCAGGCGGTTCAGGCTCTTCGGGCTCGTGAACGCCGGGATGATTCGGATGATAGGGATTGATTCGACTTCGATGTAGACTTACAATAAAAGTAGAGTTCATTCAAAGTCGCAACAGTATACGAAAGGACAAAACCTATAAGCAATTTATCCGGAAACATTCAAGGGCTGAAGGCGGATCACAGCCGTCGTCTGACACGTATTTTCCAGCGACGAATCTCCCCTCATGAAATGATTTCCCTTGCTGTGGGGCGAGAAATCTCTGTCCTATCCGACGAAATCGGAAGGCGCATTGGCCTGCTCATAGATCGCAAGGGAACGGTTGAATTCGTTATCGTCGGAGAGCCGAGCCGGCTATTGATTCCCAACCTGGAACGTTTGCGTTACGGTTTGGGTCGTTTGAAGGGGCTTCGCCTGGTTCATACGCTTCGTCCGGGCGAAAGGTTGAACATCGACGATATGGCTGATCTGGCTCTGTTGAGGCTCGATGCGGTTATCGGACTGGAAAGGGACGTGGGGGGAGAGCCGGTTCGTGTCGAAGCGGCCCATCTTCTGCCGATGCCGAAGGACGGCGCCAACATCGAGCGGATTGGTCCCATTCCGTTTTCACGGTCCGCCGAAGAGGTGGATTTCGTGGATCTGATTCAATCCTTGGAAGAGGAGTTTGCCACCTTCCAGCACTTGCACGATACCGGAGGTGACGAGGAGCGGGCTATGTTGGTCAGTGTGAGCACGCTTCCCAAGGTCCTGGTCAGTGAACGCCTGGACGAGTTGGCTGAACTGGCCCAATCCTCCGGCCTTCGAGTCGTGGGCAGGATAGTCCAGTCTGCAAAACGCCAAGGATCGGCAACGTTGTTAGGGAAGGGGAAGCTCAGTGAAATCGTGATCCAGGCCCTCCAGAGGGGCGCCGATTTACTGATTTTCGACCATGACCTGAACCCATCACAAGTAAGAAGTCTCACCGACGCCACCGAGCTGAAAATTATCGATCGGACACAGCTCATCCTGGACATTTTCGCTCAGCGGGCTCAGTCCCGTGAGGGCAAAATCCAGGTTGAACTGGCTCAATTGAAATATATGTTGCCCCGCCTGGTCACGAAAAACACGGCGATGAGCCGTTTGACGGGTGGGATAGGAGGTAGAGGTCCCGGTGAAACCAAGCTCGAGATCAACCGAAGGCGCGCCAGGGAGCGTATAGACCGGCTTCAGTCCGAACTTGAAAAGGTTCGCCTCCGACGCAAAACCCAGCGGAAGCTGCGACAAGACAGGGAAGTGCCCATCGTCGCCATCATCGGGTATACGAATGCAGGGAAATCGACCTTATTGAACACCCTGACCAAGAGCCATGTATTTGTCGAGAATCGGCTGTTTGCAACCTTGGATCCCACAAGTCGCCGCCTGAAGTTCCCGAAAGAACGTGAAATCGTCCTAACGGATACGGTGGGATTCATTCATGACCTGCCTAAAGACCTGATCGAAGCTTTCAGAGCGACCCTCGAGCAGTTGGAGGATGCGCATCTATTGCTGCATCTTGTGGATGTGAGCAATGCAATGTTCGATCGGCATATCGAGGTTGTGGAGAGAATTCTAGGTGATTTGCCCCAGAATAATGGTCTTCAATAAGGAGGATCGGGTCTCTCCGGTGGTTGCGGCGCAAGAAAGCGCTCGCAACCACGCTCTAAGCATATCCGCCCTTGATGAAGAAACGCTGCTCCCGCTCACTCGGGAAATCGAACGCCGCCTCTGGCCGGAATCCCGACACGCGGATCCGATATTACCGCCGGAGGATCAACACGCAGTCTTGCCTTCATGAATGCCGGCGGAAACCGACGGCAAAAAGCAATCGGGTGCGCCTGTTGACCGGATAGGAAGGGGGCGACAAGGACAATCCCCGGACGGGATCCTCACGCTCCCGCGGTTCACTTTTCCACGAATTCCTTCTTGATGTCAGCAAGGATGCATTCGAGGATTCGGTCCATCTGGGCCCGCATGTCGAACATTGTTTCACGCATCCTGAGGATGACTTCCACTCCCTCCAGATTCACTCCCATATCGTTCACCAGGACGCGAGCGACCCGAACCTTTTCAGCTTCGCGGGGCAGGTAACGTCTTTCCTGGCCGGGCTCGCAAATGGATCGGACGATCTCTTCGGCCTCGAGTTCCTCCAGGAACTGTTCGCTTATCTGCAGCAGTTCCTTTATCTCAGTGAAGGTGAGGTGTTCTTTAGTCGCCATTAGAACCTCAAGTTCGCCCTTGGGTTTTCGCTATAAAACCGAGAGAGCACTTTGGCGGCCTCCACGGCTTCTTGATCGCTTGTTTCCGGGACCCGGACGTCCAATTTAACCAAGAGGTCTCCCGATTTCTTCGTTTTGGGATTCTCGGCCCCTTTCCCCTTTAGACGGAGCAGCTTGCCGCTTTGACTTCCCGGCGGGATCTTGAGGCTTACGGAACCGTCAGGAGTGGGGACGACAATAGACCCTCCCGCAAGCGTCTCCTCAACGGTTACCGGAAGCCCATATATGAGATCGTCGCCTTTTCGGGTCAGCAATGGATGCGGTTTCACTCGAATGATGAGATAGAGATCGCCCGGCGGCCCACCGGAAGAGCCGGGCTCTCCTTTTCCGGCAACTCGAACGCGAAAGCCGTCTCGGACACCTCTAGGAATGGACACTTTAATGGTGGCCGTGACCTGTTTACGGCCTTCTCCGTAACATACGGGGCAGGGGCGGCCTACTCGGCCTTGTCCCTGGCATTCGGGGCAGGGGCGTGAAAAAGGAATGGGGCCCTCTGCAACGGAGATGCGGCCGGAACCTTTGCAAGAAGGGCATATTTTCAGTTCGACGTTGGGATCGGAGCCCGAACCGCCACAATTGGGACAAGTTTCCAACTTCTCCATGGAAAGAAGGGTCTCGATGCCTCGCAATGAGGACATGAAATCGACTTCCATGGTGTGCTCGATGTCCCGGCCCCTGGACCTGGGACGCTGGGCGAATCCTTGCTTCCCTCCAGTGAACAGGTCTTGAAATACGTCTTCATATTGATGGTATTGTCCGTACTGGCGCTTCCCGAACAGGTCATCAAATCCGAAGCCGCCCGCCGACGCCCGGAAACCTCCGGAGCCTGCACGGGTCGAGGATTGCCACGCCTTATATTGGCGCGCCTTCTCTGCGTCAAATCCCTGGGCGAGACCTTCTTCGCCGAATTCATCATACAGTTTACGCCGCTCGGGATTGCCCAAGGTGTCGAATGCCATAGAGATGTCCTTAAACCTCTCTTCAGACTCTGAATTCCCTGGGTTGATATCCGGGTGCCACTTTCGGGCCAGCTTTCGATAGGCCTTTTTTATTTCCTCCTGCGTGGCGCTCTTCGAGACACCCAATATTTTATAGTAATCTGCGTTTTTTCCCATATGAAACCATGTGTTCCGCAACTTGAAAAGCGGAGGGACGCCCTCCCGCCGTGTGTGTGCAAAGAGTCCCCTCGGGCTGCGTTCGAGGGTAATGGAAGCCTACCGTCGAGCCGGCCCGTGGCTCTCAATCCCGCATGATCCGAAGCAAGCTCTATTCGATCCGTCGCCTTCCCTCCGGAGAATCGATGACATTGAAAGTCCTTGTGTTTCCGGGGAGGCATTCAGCCACGAACGGTTCCTATTCTTTGTCTTCGGGCTTCTTCCGGGCGGTTCGTTTTTTGCCTGCGGCCTTGTTTTCCGCTTCTTTCCCGAATTCGGCCAAGCCCTTGGCGAGGCTCTCCAATTTTCGGTTCACTAGATCGTTAATGCTGCCTTTCGGATAAGCGCCTTTGGCGTCGCGGTTTCCCGCGCTCATGCCGGTCAGGATTTCGATCCCCTGGTCGATGGTTTCGACCGGATAAAGATGGAATTTCTTTTCTTTGACGGCCTCGATTACGTCTTGCTTGAGCTGGAGATCTTCGGTGTTGCGATGGGGGATCAGAACTCCCTGCTTGCCTGTCAAACCCTTCGCCTTGCAGCATTCAAAAAAGCCTTCAACTTTCCAGTTTACCCCGCCGATGGGCTGGATTTCACCGTGCTGGTTTACGGAGCCGGTCACTGCGAGGTCTTGCCGAATGGGCACTTCGGCCAGACTGCTCAGCAAGGCGTAAATCTCGGTTGAAGACGCACTGTCGCCGTCGACACCCGAATACGATTGCTCGAACGCAATGCTGGCGCTGACGGAAAGCGGCTTATCTTGTGCGTATTTCTCTCTGAGATAACCTCCCAGGATGAGCATGCCCTTGTTGTGTGTGCTGCCGGACAGGTCCGCCTCCCGTTCTATGTTGATAATGCCTGCGCGGCCCATGCTTGTGGTTGCCGTGATTCGGGTAGGTTTTCCAAAGGCGTAATCTCCGAGATCGTACACGGACAGACCGTTCACCTGACCTACGACTGCGCCATCGGTGTCGATCATCAACGTGCCTCTATCGATCATTGCCTGGATCTTTTCTTCGATCATGTTGGATCGGTAGATGCGCGCTTCGATCGCTGCTTCGACGTGAGCATCGCGGACCGTCTCGGCGTTTTCACGTTTGGCCAACAGGTCGGCTTCGAGCATCAAATCGGTAATCTGGTGGAAATGGGTCGATAACTTATCTTTCCGGCCGGCGAGACGCACGGAATGCTCGACAATGGCAGCGACCGCCGTCCTGTGAAACGGAAGCAACTTTTCCTCCTCGACCTTCCTCCGTATGAAGCCCGAGTATTGGCTGATGGCTTCGTCTTTCCGGTCCATGACCGGGTCGAAGTCCGCTCGAACCTTGAAAATTCTAGGAACGTCCGGGTCATAGTGGTATAGGATGTTGTACGATCGCAAGTCTCCTACCATGATGACCTTTACGTCGATTTCAATGGGCTCCGGTTTGAGGCCCGTGGTTGTGAACAAGAAGAACGGGTCATAGGATTGAAGTTCATAACGGTCCGTTTTTAGCGCCCTTTTTAGCGAGGGCCACACTCCCGGCTCCAGAATGGCATCCATCAGGTTCAAGATCAAATAGCCCCCGTTCGCCTGAATAAACGATCCGGCCTTGATCCGGCTGAAATCCGTACGCCACACTCCCGTCCGGTCCACAATCCGTTCGATGGAGCCAAAAAGATTCCGGTATGTCGGATAGCTTTCGATAATGATGGGAGGCGTCTTACATTCCGAATTGTCAACAAACAGATTCACCTGGTAGGGTTGAAAGGGGTCCGATTCTACGGCCTGCGGAATAGGTATACCAGGCATATACTGTTGTTTTTGTTTGAAAATATCGAGGTTGGACGCCATGTCTTCGATCATGCTGTCCAAAAAGTGAGTTACAGTCTTGATCTTGTACTTGGCTTTCAGGGCATTGATCGGATCCGCTACGCTTTTGAGAAAGAGGTAGCGGTCCATTTCCTCGAGTTTCTTCTTGACCTCGCGATCCATGTCGCGCATTTCGAGAAACACACGGTCAATCTGGTCCGTGAGTTCGGCCTGTTTGCGCTTCATCTTGTCGAATTTTTCTTTGGGAAAGTTGCCGGCCTCCACCATGGCTTCTATCTGGTCGATATGAACGGGTTTGTCCTCTATCATCGGCATGACCACCGGCCGCTTTATCGGACCGATCTGCATTTCGACAAGAGCGAACCCCTCGTCCTTTACTTTGTTCCCGATTTCTTTGAAAAATTTCTTGCCCTGCTCCTCATACTTTTCGAGGATGTCCTTTTTCATGTTCAAATAGTCTTCGCTCTCGAAGAGCATGGGCACATTGACCTTGAGTTGTTCCAGGAGCGCATCGGAGTCGGATTTGAATTCGCCTCCGGTGCCGGCTGGAAGGCGAATCAGCTGAGGCGCTTCAATCTTTCCGAAGTTATTGACGTAGCAGAGGTCGTCGGGTATCCGGTCTTTCATTATCATCTGTTTGAGCAACCGCTCGATGGCGTGATTCTTTTCAGAGCCGGTCATTCCCGTCACAAAGATGTTATACCCGCTTTTTTCCATCTCGACGCCAAATCGGAAGGCCTCCAAGGCTCTCTTCTGGCCGATGAGATCCGACGTGGGTTCGAGTTCCTCCGTAGTCTCAAAAGGCAATGTACTCGGGTCCAGTCGCCACCGCAGTTCCTCGACCGGTATTTCTTTATATGATCTTCCTCGGGCCATAAACGCTCTCCTCCTCAATGGGTCATCGTGCATGAGTGAGCTTACTCACCGAAACGTCTTTTTATCGCTTTGATTGAGAACAACAGTCGAAGTCGAAGGGTTGAACCGTGATTACAAAATATCTTCTATCATACAGTAAGAACGATGAAAAGGGAACCTCGAACTGTTCCTGGATCGTTGGGGGAGAGACGGCGTGTCGGGCAGAGGCCATAGGGAGGCGATCGGCGTGCTGCCGCTCGGTTCGGGGAGTCCGGAAAGAAGAACATCTTCTATCGTGCGTGGAGTGCTTCCCAAGCAGCTCGCCGCACGGGTATGGCGTGGGGGAAAACCCGAAGCGGATGGGCGTCGAGGGCGCAAACCGAGCGCCCCCATTTCGGCTGCCGGTGACCTTCGAAATCACCTAATCGCTTGTGGTGCTACTGTATAGCCTGTTTCGCGAAGGGGTGTACAAGTACCGGCTGAAGAGGGAGGGTTTGAAAATCAGTCCGATGATGAGTTTGCAACCGAAGGTTTCCACCACAGCGGGAATCTCTTCCCTGGAGTTCACGTGTCCGCATTCTATGCACGTCCAACCCCGCCAATTGCTCTGACAGGCTTGATCCAAACACCGCATCCAAACACCGCTCGTAATAGGGGCATACCACATTGCGTACCCCTCTTCCTTCAGGGGATGCCTGAGGATTGGCACATCCGGACATCGACGGTCTCCCAATATCGAAGAATGAAAAAACCGCCTAGCTTAGCGCCCCGAACGAAGTAAGTATATAGTGAGTCGGAATCGTTGTCCAACGAAAAATGTATTGTGATGTAATTCAATATCTAGATTTCTTAAAACATCTCCCTTGTTACTCGGAGCCGGTAACAGAGGTCTCAAGATACCGATTGAATCCGTGTTCAGTCCTTTCGCGCCTTGAACAAAGTTGCACGCGGACGCCGTCCGAAATCAGTCGCGATATCTTCCCCTATTACGCACGAACGCCCATGATATCTAAGTATTGAGCCATAACGGCATTGGCTTCGGGAACGCTCTCGACAACTAGCCGAACCATGAATCCGCTTGGCGAAGGATGCGATTTCTCCGGCTCGTCCGGCCTGCGCGGCGCCTCCCCACTCCGGTCTCGTGCTGACTACAATACGCCTGAACTCTTTCCCGAGTCCGCCCGAGGAACCTGCCGTTTTGTCAGCGGCTCAATCGGGCTCCGGGAATGCTACTCGCCTGGCGAGCCTGACGATCCGCCGTCATACGAAAGCCTGTCGTGACTATTGCATATCTCCGGAAACAAGGATACAGTGTTGACGTTTTAGTCTTGGCGCGTGAGGTTCTTCCTCGGCGTAAAACGCGGCTGGAATCCGGCCCCTGCGGCCCCAAGCCGCGGCCGAGGAGCACCAACCGGAACCGGGCGCATCCGTTTCAGAACATCCCCTGGCCGGGTCGCGGTCCGGGAAACCACGCGCGATACGAACACCGTTCGAATCCGATGAACTTCGTCAAGACTCAAGAAGAACAACGCACCATAGAAACACCGGACAAAAGAACCACCCAGGAGAACACCATGGCAGAACGAGTCGTTGTGGTCGGCGGGGGGGCAGGCGGTCCGAGCGCCGCAGCCAAGGCAAAACGACTAAAGCCGGACCTCGATATCCATATCATCGAGGCGGGACCCCACGTTTCCTATGCGGCGTGCCCGACCCCCTACTACATCGCGGATATGATCGCTACGCCGGAAGAGATCATCGCCCGAACGCCGGAGGAGTTCGAAAAGTCGGGTATACATGTTCATCTGAACACGGCCGTCGAAGAATTGGATTTCAATCAAGGAACGGCCCTGGACTCCAGAGGAAAAAGGTGGTCTTTCGACAAGTTGGTATACGCGGCCGGCGCCTCATCCATCCTCCCCGATATTCCGGGGGCGCATTCGGGAAGGATCTTCGCCCTGAAAAGCCTCCAGGACGCCATCCGAATAAAGACTTTCATTGAAACTCGTAAGCCGAAGTCGGTTATTATTCTCGGGGCAGGTTTTATAGCCCTGGAGATGTGCGAGGCGTTCCGGCTTCGGGGGCTGGATACCACGGTGTTGTATCGGGGTAATCTGCCCGCGAAGCGAATGGGTGAAGAGCTATCCAAGATCGTTCTCGACGAAATGAAAGCAAACGGCGTGCGATTCGTTCCCGGTGTCGAGCCGGCGGCTATCGTGGAAGAAGCCGACCGGCTGCGGGTCGAAACCAAGGACGGCGTCTTTTCCGCTGATATGGTGCTGGCTGCGCTGGGTGTTCACCCTGGTGTCGCGGCAACCGGAGTTTGTTCCTCTTGGAGACGTGGCGAACAAACAGGGCCGGGTGGCCGGAGCAAATATCGGCGGAGAAGCATCCGAATTTCCAGGCGTGGTAGGATCCTGGTGCTTCAAGTTCTTCGAGCTGGAAGTGGCTTATACGGGTCTGAACGAGGTTGAAGCACGCAGGGCGGGATTTCACCCCGTCAGCGGGTTTGTGACCGTACAATCCAGGGCCACGGCCTATCCGGGAGCCAGTCCGATTCACATCCGGCTGGTAGCGGATCGCCCCACCGGCAGGTTGCTGGGCGCACAGATGGTGGGGAAAGAGGGAGCGGTAGGCCGCACCAATGTGGTCGCCGCATGTCTGCATCGCCCCACTCCGCTCGAAGAACTGGCGCTCATGGATTTGTGCTATGCGCCTCCGTTTTCGCCGTCCTGGGACCCTCTTCATATCGCGGCCCAGGAGTGTTTAAAGAAATTTTAAATGTTCTTTTATAAAGTTGAAGCCTTTCAGCCGAGTCCACTGCGCCAAAGGAGTACCCCGATGAAAGCGAAACTCATTTTCATCCTGCTCACGTATGCTTTGTTCGCCTTGCTGACGGGGTGTGAAAAACGAGAAGCGCTGCCTCCTGCATCCAAGAAACCCAAGCTGCTGGTGGTCCCATTGGCCGGTGGGTCCAATCTCGCCCCCGGATTCCACGATAGTCTGAACCGAAGTATTCAGTATGCATTGGCGAATCTTCAACGGTTCGACATTGTCAAACCCAGGGAGACAAAGTGCGCCGAAGAGGACCTCGGCTGCGTTCTTCGGGAGACGCACGTGGACCATGTTGTGGGTTGGAAACTCTACAAGAGCGGTATCTGCTACCATCTTATGATGGAGCATTACACCGGCAACCAGGACACTCCAGACTCGCTGGATCGGAATATTGTCATTGACGACTATATCGTGGATCCGCGGAGATGCATCGAACGTAGTCCGGATTATGACCCGCTCAATTTCGTGAAAGAAAACGTACTTGAAACCATGGGCAACGATCGGTTGGCCAAACTGAGGGGTTCACTCTCCTCTTCGCTTTTGCTCCTGCCGGTGGATACAGGTTCCGGATTCGATCTGCCGGCGCGTCAGGTTTCGGACGGAGTGGCGAGCGCGCTCGCGGCTATGGGCTTCTCGAACGTGCGGATGTTAACAGAGGCCGAGTCTTCGGCCGGCGTAAAAGCCGCGAGTTCTCTCTGCGCGTCTCTGGAGCAATATCGAGCCGCCGAAGGGTTGGAGGTCCGACTGGACCAATGTGGGAAGGTCTACATGGCTACCCTTTCTCATTGTCTCAGACGCTCCAGCGGTGCTTGCGAAATCGAGGAGACCAAAAAATGTATGAGCCTGGGGCCGATTGAAGGCCCTGAAGGTTGCTGTTTAACCGGAGTCAATGAGCAGAGTCTCGCCAACCTGATTACGGATAACGCCGTCGGTCTCATTACGGGCGGGGGTGAGTTCGCCCGGTATATCGCTAAGAAAGATCATACATTCCAACGGCAAGCGCAGGTTCCCGAGGTAACTCCTTCCGATTTGGTTGCGGGAAGATTCCATGTTGACGGCGATCTGGTATATGATTACCGCCTCGGATTGATATGGTGCAAGAGGTCGAAGACGGATGCGAGGTACACCAGGAATGACGCCATGGGTTACGCCGAGAAGGTCTTCAGCGTGCAAGGCTACAAGAACTGGAGGCTTCCCTCGCCATTGGAAATGCAAAGCTTGTACTATGACGCTCCGGATCGTCAGAAACGAACCAACTATTCGAAAACCAGCGAGAGGCCTCGTCCCACCCTGTTGAATCCCATCTTTGAATACCCTCCCGGAGCCTACTGGATGGCAGGCGCTCGAGTGTCGGCGAGCGTGATTCTGGAGGAAGTGCTGGCAGGAGAAAAGAATTCCTGGCTTGTGAGCAATACGCGGGAGCACGCCCGGCTGTTTCCCGTAAAGCCATTTCCTAAAGAAGCTAGAACCCGGTACGCTGCTCTCATGGGTCAGGTTGCTCCGATACCTCTGCGATTCACGGTTTCGTTTATCGGGGGGACGAAGGAAATCGATTCTGCCGCGGAATTCCTTACTCTAACCACCGGGAAACAAGTTGCGGCTTTTGGCCTCGAGAACTGGCTGGAAGAGCATAACCGGACGGGTGTTTCGTTTCACCTTCACGGGACCGAAGCCGGCATGGGGGACTTGTTGAATTACCTGGTATCCAACAATGCGCTGGGCGTGATTCACGATAATTCACTGTACCTGATTACATCGGCGGCAAATGCAACTCCTCGCAACAAAGGAGCCACCGTGGCCGCCTATCGGCGGCAACAGGGCCAGTAGAGAGCCATTCCGGATGTTCCCGATCGGCAGGAGTGCTGAGCCCGTTTGTCGCGGCGACCGGCGCCTCGGATGGTCGATCTTCGATCAAGAACGGGACCTCGGCCGCCCTCGGCCGGGCTATTTTCTCTTCAAGACACTCAGGGAACCCGGATTTGGAAGGGCGCCGGGGGGCAACAAGGTCGAACCAAGCGTGTCAAAACAATTCCATGCCGGGCCTGAACGTTTTTCTGAGTAATCGCCTGGAGAACCTGGTGTCCGCCCTGGCTGAGACACTGCGCGTTCCCTTGCCGTCTCCGCTGCGAACAGAAATGATTGTTGTCCAGAGCAAAGGCATGGAACGATGGGTGTCTTTGGAACTCGCCAAACGTCATCGTGTCGCTGCAAACCTGAGTTTCCCGTTTCCAAACGCTCTGATCGAGGTCGTCTTCCGTGTTTTTCTCGCAGACCCGGCCGAAGGATCTCCCTTCGAGCCCGAGGTCATGACCTGGAGAATCATGGAAGTCCTGAGCGATCCGCTTCGGAGACGACAATTTCCGGATCTGGACTCGTACCTCTCTGATGACGAAACCGGACTGAAACAACTGCAGATGTCGATTCGCATTGCGGATCTCTTTGACCAGTACCTGCTGTTTCGACCGGAGATGATCCTCAGGTGGGACAATGGAAGTGAACGCCATTGGCAGGCGGTTTTGTGGAGAGAAGTGGCCGCGGGTACGGACAGGTCCCATCGCGCAACGCAGAGGAACCGGTTCTTTCAACATCTCCACAGCCGGGAATTCATTCCCGGGTCGCTTCCTGAACGGATTTCCGTTTTCGGCATCTCCTACCTGCCGCCTTTTCATCTCGATATCTTGCGTGGACTTGCGTCAACGGTTCAAGTGAACCTGTTTCTTATGAACCCGACCGGAGAATACTGGGGAGACATCGTATCCGAACGCGAGATGCGTCAATATACCGTTTTCCCTTCCGAATCCGGCCCGTTGCATCTGGAAGAGGGAAATAGTCTCCTTGCGTCGTTAGGCCGGCGCGGGAGAGCGTTCTTCTCGCTGGTTTCCGAACTCGAAGATTCAACGGAACTGGAAGATTTTGAGGATCCGGGGGAGCGAAGCATACTCGCGTGCGTTCAATCCGATATTCTCCACCTCCGCAACCGCTACTATGAGCAATGCCGGCTTTCGTTTGACGTGGAATCGGACCGTTCGATCGAGTTTCACTCTTGCCACGGCACTATGCGCGAGGTAGAGGTCCTTCACGACCACCTGCTCGGGATGTTTGACGAGAAGCCCACGCTGGAACCCCACCACATCATGGTAATGACCCCGGACGTAGAGGTCTATGCCCCATTCGTACGGGCCGTTTTCGGGGCTCCGGAAAACGAGTCTTTGCGAATACCATTTCGAATAGCCGATCAGAGTCTTCGAAAGGAAGGGCTCCTGGCGGAACCCTTCCTTTCCATCCTCGATCTGGCCGCCGGCCGGCTCGGAGCAACGGATGTGCTTTCCATTCTTGAAGCTCCTGCGGTCCGGCGAACGTTCGGTCTATCCGAATTGGATGTAGACCTGATCCAACGTTGGATAGAGGAAACGCACATAAAATGGGGCGTGAGTGCTTCGGAACGAGCCGGAATGGGGCTGCCTGCAATTCCGGAGAACACCTGGTCCGCCGGGCTGGATCGCTTACTACTAGGGTACGCCATGCGCGGAGAAGGCCGGCGGATGTTTGACGGCATTCTTCCCTTTGACGGCATCGAAGGCGGTGAGGCCATCGTTTTGGGTTCTTTCGTAGAATTCATGGATCGGATATTCCAATGGCGGATGGCGCTGGGAAACCCGCATAACCTCAGCGAATGGGCGGAGATGCTTGAAGGGATTCTGGACGATTTTTTTGAACCCCGAGACGAAAACGAATTCGAGATGCGGATGCTTCGACGCCTCATCTCGAGCCTCACTGAAATGGAGGATCGATCCGGCTTCTCCGGGACGGTCGCGGTTGAAGTCGTACGATCCTATCTGAAGCGGGCTTTCGAACGCGAGGGCTTCGGCCTGGGGTTCCTGGCCGGAGGCGTCACGTTCTGCTCCATGCTGCCCATGCGCAGCATTCCTTTCAGAGTGGTCTGTCTCTTGGGCATGAACGATGACTCCTTTCCAAGGAAATCGAGCGTGCTCGGCTTCGATCTTATGGCCAAGGCTCCCAGGAAAGGAGATCGTTCCCGCAGGGAGGATGACCGCTATCTGTTCTTGGAGGCGATCCTCTCCGCACGAGAGAAACTCTATATCAGTTATGTGGGTCAGAGCATTCGAGACAACAGTAAGATCCCGCCGTCCGTAGTGGTCAGTGAACTGTTGGATTACGTCAGGCAGGGATTCCAGGCCCCCGGAAGAGAGGCGCCGAGCCGGTGGGTGTGCGAACATTCCCTTCAGGCGTTCAATTCCATGTATTTCGATCCGGACGGGGACCTGCTCAGTTATTCGGAGGAAAATTGCGGCGCGGCTCGAAGTCTGAGAGCGCATGTCCCGCAGCCTTTTCGCTTCATTGCTTCGCGCTTGGACGATCCGGGAGAGGAATGGCGCGTCGTGGATGTGGAGCAGTTGTGTTCCTTCTACGCCAATCCCTGCAGATTCCTGTTGAAGCAGCGTTTGGGAGTGGCCTTGGATGAAGAACCCGCCTTGCTGGACGACCGTGAGCTTTTCGCTCTGGACCGCCTCGAGGAGTATGTCCTGAAGCAGGAACTAAACGAGGAGCTGATTTCGGGTGCGGACGCAGAGGCGTTTTTTGCCAGGGCCCGGGCTTCGGGGCGTCTCCCTCACGGGGCGGCCGGAATCTGTGAGTACGATCGGGTGGAGAATGCCGCGTCCCGATTTTCGGAAAGACTGAGACCGATCGTGGAACTCGGCGCCCTGGCTCCAGTTGAAGTGAATGTACCCTTGGCGGGATTCCGGCTTACAGCCCGGATTGATCATCTCTACCCCGGAGCGCTGCTCCACGCACGATGCGCAAAGATCAAAGCACAAGACCGGCTGCGTATCTGGATTCATTATTTGGCGCTAGGCTCCTCCGCTCACTTCGATTCGTCCCGGAAGGGGATTCTGATAGGGGAGGACAAGACGTTTGTTTATCGGCCTCCAAATCAACCCGAGCGGATTCTGGAGACCCTGCTCTTAAGGTATTGGGAAGGACTTTGCAGGCCCATCCATTTTTTTCCTGAGGCCTCCCTCGCCTTTGCCGGAGCCGCGGCGAAAGATGGGAAAATGGGGGAAAATGCCTTGAAGGCCGCTCGGAGGGTCTGGGACGCTCCATGGCGTCCTGAGGCCGCCGACCGATATTACGAGCTATGCCTCCGCGATTCCACTCCTCTTGACAACGAGTTCGAGCAGTTGTCCCAGGAACTTTTCGGCCCCTTGCTGGAACGTCAGGAAGAACACAGTCTATGGGAAACGTTAGAAATTTCGACTTGATGGGCGTACCGCTATCAGGGACCAACCTGATCGAAGCCAGCGCGGGCACGGGCAAGACTTTTGCCATCGAGGGGCTTTTTCTCCGGCTGATCATCGAAAAACGACTTTCAGTCCACCAGATTCTTGTGGTCACGTTCACCGTGGCGGCGACGGAGGAACTTCGGGGTAGAATCCGTAGGAGGCTGATCGAGGCCAGGAAAGCGTTTCAAATCGGGGAGGGAGAGGACGAGCTTCTGCGTAAGCTGACGGAAAACCATCTCGGAAATGTGGATGATGTCATCCACCGACTGACCGGCGCGATCAACGACTTCGATGAATCGGCGATTTTCACCATTCACGGGCTGTGCCAGAGGATACTTCGAGAGAATGCGTTTGAAAGCGGCAGCCTGTTCGATGCGGAAATGATCCTGGACCAGGAGACTCTTAAAAGACAAATCGCCGAGGACTTCTGGCGGAAGCACTTCTACGATGCACCCGTCGAACTGGTCCGATATTTTATGGGAAAAGGGATATCCGCGGACACGTTCCTGAAACTCGGCCACACTTCCATAGGGTGTCCGGATTTGAGGGTCATCCCCGACGTGACTCCGCCCCCAATACATAGCATGTCGGAATTGCTCTCCGGCGTTCGAGAAAGCCATGGGAGCCTGAGGCGGACATGGCTATCGGAAAAGGGCGAAATCGAACGGCAACTCCGGAACTCGGACCTGAGTGCTCGAAGCTATAATGAGACTCAAGTTTCCAGATACCTGGCCGATTTGGATTCTTATCTGGAACAGAAGGGCCCGATGCCGTCGGCCTCGATCGAATCTTTTTCCAAGTTCACCACCGATACCCTGAAGAGAGCCACGAAGCAAAAGGGGCGGTCACCCGACCACCGGTTCTTCGTGCAGTGCGATCGGCACGAGGCGTTGGTCAAGCAGGCCGAGGCAACCCTGGATCGCTATTTGATGTTCTTGAAAAGCGCTTTCTTACGCTATCTCAAAGCCGAGTTGCCGACAAGAAAAGAGAAACGAAACGTCCAACATTTTGACGATTTGTTGCTCAAGGTCCGGGCTGCGTTGAACCGGGAGGGCGATTCACGACTCGCGGGATCTCTCAGGAAGAAATACAAGGCAGCGCTGATCGATGAGTTTCAGGATACGGATCCGATCCAATATGCCATCTTTGACTCCGTTTTCGGTACGAGGGATTCGATTCTGTTTCTCATCGGAGATCCCAAACAGGCTATTTACAGTTTCCGGGGAGCCGATCTGTTCGCCTATATGAAGGCGGCGTCGCACGTGGCGACCCGATACACGATGACCGAGAACTGGCGGTCGGAGCCGGGGCTGATTGAAGCTGTAAACGGCGTTTTCTCCAACGCTTCCGCTCCGTTCGTGTACGACGAGATTCCCTTTCATCCCGTTCGTCCGCCGGAAGGAAGAGTTCACGCGTTTCTGACGGTCGGCGGTCGAAGAGAGCCTCCGTTTTGGATCTGGTACGCGGATCCCGAGCGGGTCTCTTCTGAACGGAAAGTGATTTCAAAAGGTCTGGCTGGTGAAGTCATAAGCAGAGCCGTGGCCGGCGAGATCGCCCGTTTGCTGGAATCCGGGCGGCGGAAGAGGGCGCTTCTGGGCGATCGTCCGCTGCGGGAGAGCGACATTGCCGTGCTGGTCCGAAAACATACGGAAGCAGGTCTGATCCAGACCGCACTGAACGAGCTTGGAGTCCGGACCGTTATGCTGAGCACGGGAAATGTGTTCGAATCCCGGGAAGCGGAGGAACTGTGGCGTGTGCTGGTGGCGGTCTCCGAGCCGAGCGAACCGAGATTGCTCAAATCCGCCCTGGTGACGGACCTGATCGGTGTGCGGGGTGAAGAACTAGTGGATGCCGATTCGGAGAGACCTACTTGGCAGCACTGGGCTTCACGGTTCGAAACCTATCATGAATCATGGATGGAAGGCGGATTCATGAAGATGTTTCGTGGGCTGATCCAGGGCGAAGGCGTTCGAAAACGCCTGCTGTCCTACCGGGACGGCGAGCGGCGGCTGACGAACGTGCTGCATCTGGCGGAACTGTTGCAGAGGGAGGCTTCGGCCCGCAACCTGGGAATGAGGAACCTGCTGAAACGGTTCGCTGAGTTTCGGGAGGAAGGGACACCTCAGGACGAACATGAGCTTCGGCTCGAGAGCGACGAAGACGCGGTGCGCCTGCTGACGATGCACAAAAGCAAAGGGCTTCAATTTCCCATCGTGTTCTGCCCCTTTGCCTGGATGGGTTCCGAGAGCGGAGGTTCCGAGGTCCTGTTTCACGAAAAGCGGGACGATTCCTTTGACGTCGTTCTGGACATGGGATCAGACAAGATGGACCTGAGTCGGGCGTCGGCCTCCACCGAACTTCTGGCCGAAAACCTCAGACTGTTGTACGTCGGCCTGACGCGGGCCATAAACCGTTGTTATCTGGTATGGGGACGGTTCAACGGTGCTGAAACCTCGGCGCCTGCCTATCTGTTTCACCGGCCGGAGGCGCTGGACCCGGAATGCCTCGTGAAAGATCTGGGGGAGAAGTTCAAGCGATTGCAGGACCAGGAACTCGTCCGGCAAATCACGAGTCTTGCGGACAAAGCCGGGGGTAGCATCGCATGTGCGCCCATACCTTTGCAGGCGGAAACGGAATATGAACCGCGCGATCGGTTAGAAAAGCCGTTGGCGTGTTCGACGTTCAGAGGACGCATCCATACGGACTGGCGAATCTCGAGCTTTTCCTCTCTGATCTCGGACATAGCCGTCCGGTCCGAGTTTCCCGATCATGATGCCGGCTCGGAGGGCGGCGTCAAAGTTGTGGAAGGGGTCTATTCGGAAACGTCGGACACCCGGAGCGATCCGAACATGTTTCAATTCCCCAGGGGCGCGGAAGCGGGAAGCTGCATTCACGAGATTCTTGAGCAGGTGGATTACGCGAACCCGGATGAAGCCCTGAGAAGTGAACTGGTGAGGAGGAAGCTTTCCGAATACGAATTCGATGTGAAGTGGTGTGAGCCCGTATGCGCTATGATTCGGAACGTTCTCGAGGTGAATCTGGATCCGGAACGCCCGGAATTATCACTCTCGCGAGTAGGGCCGAGGGATCGAATCAACGAAATGGAGTTCTATTATCCGCTGAATCCCGTATCGGCGGATACACTGAAGGATCTGTTCAGATCCGGAACGGAGGACCTCGTTACGGATGAGGCCGCGCTGCACCTGGCGCGCCTTGATTTCAGGCCCGCCAGAGGGTTCATGAAGGGATTCATCGATCTGATATTCCGATTTGGCGGCCAGTACTATCTGGTGGATTGGAAAAGCAATTTTCTCGGCGGCAGGGTTGAAGATTATCACCGGCGAGCCCTCGAGTCGGTTATGAACGCCGAATACTACGTGCTGCAGTACCTGATCTATACGGTAGCCCTTGATCGGTACCTGAGCCTGCGCGTTCCGGACTACAGTTACGAGGATCATTTCGGCGGGGTATTCTACCTGTTCGTCCGCGGTATAGATATGAAACGGGGTCCTGAATTCGGGATTTACCATGGAAGGCCCTCTTCCGAATGGGTTCACGAAGCGTGTTCAACGCTGCTTCCAAGTGGAGAATCGAGTTGACCTCGAATTATGAAGGACTCGAACGGCTCCGGAGCGAAGGCCGACTGGAAGATATCGATCTCCATTTCGCCCGGTTTTCGGCGGGCAGATGCAGGACCGCGCATTTCGAAGTAGCCCTTGCGGCCGCGCTGCTGAGCGCTTATACGAGGAACGGACACATTTGCATCCATCTGGATGCGTTGGCCGGAAAGCCATGGCCCGCGGACGAGGCGGAAGGAGTCGCTGTGTTGTGTCCGGACAGGTCCACATGGGAACAAGCGCTCCGCGCGAATCCGGTAGTGGGAGAACCGGGAGGTTTCACACCTCTGATCCTGGATGAACGGTCGAGACTCTATATGTGCCGTTACTGGGAATACGAGAGGAGTCTGGTGAAAGCGATCCTGTCGCGGGTTTCAGCTCCCCTCGAGTGCTTGAACCCTTCAGCCCTGCGCGGCTCGCTTTCCCGCCTTTTCCCCGAAAGAGCGGAACACGGCACGGATTGGCAGAAGGTGGCCGCGGCAACGGCCGCGATGAAGCGCTTTTGCGTCATATCCGGGGGGCCCGGCACGGGAAAGACCACCACCGTGGCAAGAATCATGGCTTTGTTGCAGGAGCCGGCCGTCGGTTCTCCCTTGCGGATTGTCCTGGCGGCGCCCACGGGCAAGGCGGCTGCTCGCCTCCAGGACGCCATAGCTGAAACCAAAAGGAAGCTGCCCTGCAAAGACGAAGTGCTGGAGGCCATTCCGGAACACGCGTCAACTGTTCATCGCCTGCTGGGCGCCATCCCGGGCTCCCCCGATTTCAAGCATGACGAGAAAAGACCCCTGACCGCCGATCTCGTGATCGTAGACGAAGCATCCATGGTCGATCTTCCGCTCATGGCCAAGCTTTTTCGTGCGCTGCCGGCCAAAGGGCGTGTGATTCTGCTGGGTGACAAAGACCAGCTTGCATCCGTGGAAGCGGGCGCCGTATTGGGCGACATTTGCTCGAACGACCGGAGTCATCGTTTCTCCAGGGAATTCTCGGAATGCCTCGAAACCTTGGCGGATATACACGTCGACGCCTCTGACATGGAGGACAGACCTTCCGGCCTTCAGGATTGTATTGTGCACTTGAAGAAGAATTACCGTTTTGACAGTGGAGGCGGGATTGCCGGGGCCGGTGCATCCGTGAACGAAGGACGCGGTGAAGAGCTGGTACGGACCCTGGCCGGGGGCGGCTTTGATGACTTCCGATGGCGGGACTTGCCTTCGTATGCCGCATTCGAGAGGGAACTGAAGCCTTCCATACTGGAAGGCTACTCGTTGTATCGAGAGGCCTTAGGATCGATTCGGCGAAACGGGATTTCGGATGAACTGGTTCGGAAGACGTTCGAGGCATTGGACCGGTTTCGGATCCTCTGCTCCCTTCGAGAGGGCCGGTTTGGAGTAAATAACCTGAACAGACTGTCCGAGAAATTTCTCTCCGAGGACGGTGTAATTGACCCGAAGGGAAGATGGTATTCAGGAAAACCGATTCTGATCACAAGAAACGACTACAGAAATCATCTGTTCAATGGAGACGTGGGTGTTGTTTTGGAAAACCCGAAAGCCGGCCCGGGCCTGACAGCCTGGTTTTCTCATCAGGAAGAAGGTGTAAGGGCCTTCGCGCCGGCTCGACTGACGGAGCATGAAACCGTTTTCGCCATGACCGTACACAAGAGCCAAGGATCGGAGTTTGATCGGATTCTAATGCTCCTGCCTGACAGGGACGCCCCGGTTTTAAGCCGTGAATTGCTGTATACGGGAATTACTCGTGCACGGAAGCATGTGGAGATCTGGGGAGCGCGCGACGTGTTTTGCTCCGCGTCCTCGAGGCGGATAGAGAGGGTTTCGGGCTTGCGGGACGCTCTGTGGACGCATGGGTCCTAACAGCAGAGGACATCCGTCTCGAGAGCTTTCCATCGGTTCGAAGTGGGTACAAGCATTCGTTTCCGTCGATTTCCCTAGTGTCATCGTCTTGCTTTAGGGACGGTACGGACCTGATCATGGTCGTAATATAAGCCTACTAGAAGGGAGCCAATCGTTATGGCAGTCGATCCCAACATCAAGATCCTTGTGGTCGAAGATTCAAAGATTACGCGTAAAATGGAAGTCAAGGCGCTGAAGGAGGTGGGCTTTGACAACGTAGCGGAAGCGGATGACGGACTGGACGCTGTTGAAAGGTTGAAAGTCCAGCCGGATGTCGGTTTGATCATCAGCGACTGGAACATGCCCAATATGGACGGCTATGAGCTGCTGGTGTGGGTACGCGGCAGCGAGAACTTTAAAAATATCCCTTTCATCATGGCTACGGCGCGTGGAGAAAAGAAGCAATCGGAAACAGCGGTACAAGCCGGTGTCAGCGACTTCCTCACCAAACCGTTCAGTCCGCCCGAGCTGAAAGCCGTTATAGAATCCGTTTTTGCTCCGAAGGATGGCCGCGAGGCCGAAGCGGGTGTCGGCCGAAGGGAAGTACGCATAGCCGCTTCCGGAAAGCTGATGCTCAATGTAGCCCACATTCAGATCACCGATCACCTGACACTCGGCGTCCTTAAGCACCTGATTCAGACAGAGAAGCTGCGTTCGGATTCTTTTGAACTCGAAACCGTGTGCATGCCGAGTTGGAACCCCGTTCAGCGCGCGCTGGAGAAAGGTGAAGTGGACGCTGCGTTCGTTCTGGCTCCTATTGCAATGGATCTTTTCGCATATGGCGTACCCCTGAAATTGATTCTTCTGGCCCACAAAAACGGCAGTATCGCGGTGCAAGGGAAAAAAGGAGCGGCAGGCGGTCAGGCGGCGCTGAAGGAAGGGTTCAAGCAGAAGACGTTCTATATACCGCATGAATTGTCCATTCACCACATGCTTTCTCACATGTTTCTTCGCGCCATAGGCTTGAGCCCGGGCTCCGTCGGACGGGGCGATTTCGACGTGTTTTTCGAGGTGGTGCCGCCTGTGAAGATGCCCGAGTTTCTGGGAACCAATCCGGACGCCTGCGGGTTTATGGTGGCCGAGCCTCTGGGCACGAAAGCCATTGCCGAAGGCAGCGCCCAACAACTCTTTCTGTCCGGCGAGCTCTGGTCGAATCATCCCTGTTGCGTGGTGGCCATGAGGGACGAAGTCATCGCCTCTCACCCGACGGCTGTACAGGAATTTGTCGGCGCCCTGGTGGAAGCGGGTCGTTTCATCGCTCAGAAACCGGAAACCGCGGCGGAAATCGGCGTCTCTTTTCTGGATCCCAAGGGACTGCTGGGACTGAAAGTACCGATCCTTAGAAATGTCCTCAAAGAAGCGCAAGGCATCCGAACCGATGATCTGTTTCCCGTTGTCGAAGATCTCGATCGGATTCAAGACTACATGGTGAACGAAATCGGCGTCGGCTCCAGGATAAACCTCGAGAAATTCGTGGACCTGAGATTCGCGGAGGCTGCCTGTGGAGGGTCTTTGCAGAGATCGATGCTTCATGACGTTTCGTCGATCATCGCCAATCTCTCGACCCGGACAAAGGAGGAACGTTCGGGCAAGGCCATGCTGGGCATCGAGGGGAAATATCTGACGTTCAAGTTGGACTCCCAGGAATACGGCCTCGGGATCCTGTCCGTGAAGGAAATCATTGGCGTGATGCCGATAACGACGATACCCAAAACGCCTTCCTTTGTTAAGGGCGTCATCAATCTCCGCGGAAAAGTGATCCCCGTTTTGGATCTGCGGCTCAAATTCGGATTGGCGGAACTCGGATACAATGAACGTACCTGTATCATTGTGATCGAGATAAATGGCCGATCCGGGACCATCCATTCGGGAATCATCGTGGACTCGGTCTCCGACGTATTAAGCATCAAAGCGGAGGATACGGAGGAAGCGCCCATGTTCGGAGTCGGCATCGATACGAGCTACATTCTTTCGATGGCTAAAGTGGACGGGGGGGTGAAGATAATGCTGGATACCGATCGGCTGTTCAGTGATACGGAGTCCCGAGGCCTGGCCGCCGTGGCATGATGAAGCTCGCCCGCTCAATGGCGTATCGGGCCGCGGACCGAGGCGTGCAACAGTCTTGGGCCTGTATTCATCGACCCGGAGCCGGTGAGGGAAAACGGATGTTTCATCGACCAGGCGCGTGGAGCGGCGCTTCCCGGCGATACGATCGGACGATCCTGTTCCGGGAGACGGGTGGAAAGAGTTTTTGCTCTGATTGACAATAGACGGGATGTGGGCCGGGCCGTTGGTCCTTTGTGCTGAACAAGACGGTTCATCGATTGACAAGCCATAGGTATGGCGTTATTTTGTTAGTACTAACTTTTGACTGAAAGGCTGCCGTGATACGGAGACGCTTTCATAAAACGGTGGGATTGGCGATCGCCGTGCTTTTTCTGATCGCAGGAGTGGCTCCTGCGAGCGCCGCTTGCCCTGCGGGGTGTTGCGGGATGCCGGAAGGTATGGTCGATCCCCATGCCGGTGCGTCGCGCTTCGAACGCCAGGGGTGCTGCGCGAACACGGGTGCGATGTTTGGCTGCCATATGGAAGACAGGCCCGAGGAAGCACGGCAGTCGATGGCTATTCATGCCGCGCGGCTAATTGATTCGCCCGTTACGGCGGCAATGATCGCGGCGGCCGATTCGGATCTCGACATGGTAGTTGAATCGGCATTCGCCTCATCCTGTCGGGAGGGTCCCAGAGCCGGCCCCGTTCCCGTGTTCCTCCTGAACCTCTCACTCCTCATTTGAGCTTCCACGGTTCCGGATCCGGCCTCGAATTTCGGCCGGAAACGGATACGCGCGCCTTTTTTCTCGCTTCACTTACGTAACAGATTGACGGGCTTCGTGGATATCGCTTCCGTTCAACGGTTGCGAAGAGCGCCATGGCCATTGCTCCTTGCATCCCAAGAACGAGTTCGTGAGCTGTTTCTCCATCGAGTCGGAAAAAACGACGATCTGATCTATCAAGAACTGCAAACGATGATTGCGTTTGAACATACTAATTTGGGAGATACTTATGTCTAAGAAAAGCTGCTGTGGAAACCATATAGATGCCCGGGATAAACGCGCCGCAAAAAAGGCCGCCGTCCTGGGAAACAATAAATCCAAGTCCTTTCGCTTGTTGCCCCTCGTCGTTCTGGCCGCAATAGCTCTTGGCGCCGGAGCCGCCTTTTTCACTGGAGCGGGCGATCGAAAACCTGTCGCGATTTCACCGGTGGCCCAGACGGCGGCTCAAACACAGACCGCATCCGGGGAGCCCGTTTCCGAGCAGGAGGTGGCCTATCCGGTTCAGATGTTCGAAAACGGGGAGGTCAAGCATTTCTCGTATCAGCACGGCGCATACAACATAAAATACTTCATCCTCAAAAGCTCCGACGGGGTTATCCGCGCCGCTTTTGATGCGTGCGACGTCTGCTGGCCGGCTGGAAAAGGGTACGTTCAGCAGGGTGACGAGATGATCTGCCGCAATTGCGGAAGACGCTTTGCTTCCGTCTTGATCAACGAAGTCAAAGGCGGATGCAATCCGGCGCCGCTTCACCGGCAGATTGTGGGGGACAATCTGGTGATCAAGGCGGCGGACATCCTCGAGGGAAAACAATATTTCGATTTCGCCGATAGGGGCTGATTATGACGTTGAGAACCATCGCGCTGTGCAACCTCAAACGCCGTAAAGCAAGAGCAGCGTTTGTGCTGGTAGGGCTCCTGGTCGGTGTTTCCTCCGTGGTGGCGTTTGTCAGCCTGGTGGACACCCTGACCATGGACATCAACCACAAACTGGAAAAATACGGGGCCAACATTCTGGTGCTCCCGAAAACCGAGAACCTCTCCCTCACGTATGGAGGTCTCTCTATAGGAGGGTTTTCGTTTGACATGCAAGAGCTCCGGCAAGAGGACCTGGGGAAAATTGTAACGATCAAAAATGCCGGGAACGTGGCCGCGGTCGGACCAATGGTATTGGGTCCGCTCCAAATACGCGGTCAGAACGTGCTTCTGGCAGGAGTGGATTTCGAGGTAGTGTCGTATCTGAGACCCTGGTGGAACGTACATGGTGAAATGCCGGTGGGACAAGGCGTGCTGGCAGGCTCGGAAGCGGCTCGGATCCTTGAAATTCGCCAGGGAGACCGGTTCGAGATCGATGGCCGGGAACTGATCGTTACGGGAATCCTGGAACCTACTGGATCGCAGGACGATCAGATCCTCTTCGCGCCGCTGAGCATGGCCCAGTCGATGTTGGGCAAAGAGGGGAAGATTTCCATGGCCGAAGTGGCCGCCCTGTGCGCGGGATGCCCTATTGAGGAAATGGTGAAACAGATTTCCGGTGTCCTTCCCGGCGCCAAGGTGATGGCCATCAAGCAAGTTGTGAAAGGTCGCATGGAAACACTGGGTCATCTTCGAAAAGTCGTGTACGGGCTTTCGGGTCTCGTCATGGCCGTGGGAGCTCTTGTTGTCCTGGTGACCATGATGGGCAGCGTGAGGGAACGTACTTCCGAGTTCGGCATCTTTCGCGCCATTGGTTACAAGAAGAGCCAGGTGATGCAGATCGTTCTGTTCGAGGCGGCGATCATTTCCGTATTGGCAGGCGTGCTGGGGTATATCCTGGGCCTCGCCGGTACTCGGTTCGCCATACCGTTCTTTACGGAAAGTCAGCACGTAGCGCTGCATTTCGATCCGGTATTGGCCGGGGGAGTTCTGTCGCTGTCGCTGGTTCTGGGCCTCGTTTCGAGCACCTATCCGGCGCTTCAAGCCGCTCGGATGGATCCCAACGAAGCCCTGAGAGCATTGTAGGAGAAGAACTATGAATACTATGCAAGCGGAGAATCTCGTCAAGCGGTACGGTGTCGGGGAAACGGCGGTTACGGCTGTAAGAGGAATCAACTTCGGCATGGAAGAAGGCGAATTCATCGCGATTATGGGTGAATCCGGTTCCGGCAAGTCAACCCTTTTGAGCATGCTGGGCGCTCTGAATACACCCACCGAAGGACGTTACCTGGTGGACGACATCGACGTATACGCCCTGGGTTCGGAACAAAGGGCGGAGTTCAGAAGGGAGTTCTTAGGATTCGTATTCCAGAGCTTTCACCTGATCCCGTATTTGTCCTTGATCGAAAACGTGATGCTGCCCGTGGCCACGATCCGAATGAGCGCCAGGCAAAAACGCGCCATGGCCGAAACGGCGCTCGATCGAGTAGGGCTGGCGGACAAGGCAAAACGATTGCCAAACCAGATTTCCGGAGGAGAACAGGAGCGGGCGGCCATTGCGAGAGCGATTGTCAACGAGCCTCCCCTCTTGCTCGCGGACGAACCCACTGGCAATCTGGATACAAAAACCGGCCGGGAAATCATGCGGCTGTTCCAGGGTCTCAACCGCGACGGAGTAACCATCATTATGGTTACGCACAGTCACGATGCGGCGGAGTATGCGGATCGCTTTCTCAGGATCTCCGATGGCCGGCTGACAGAAGACGAACGTCACGTGAAAACGTACGAGATCACGGGACAAGATCCATTTCCGGAGCACAAACCAATGGCGCGGTTCGCGCGCCTTTGAACGTATGTTTGTCCTCCTCCGGCCCTGGCGGCTGGATGAGGACTCATCTAAAGGCCGGACATGGTTTCTTAATCAACAGGGGGGATACAGCTATAACGGAATCCCCCTGTTCCATTCCCATTCCGTTTGGGTTGCTTTGGGACAAAGCGAACGAAGAAAGCGGCCTTACGCTTTTTCCATGGACCGATGAAAGGGCGAGGCCTCCGACATGGACAACTTGACGAACGGGGCTGATTCGTGCTTTGTTCCTGCCGTCTTCAGTTACTCCTGAAACGTTCGAACCACGCGAACGATGATCGTAGACAGAGATTGGGTCGCGAGGAGCATGTTCGAGCCCATGCGACAGATATAAGCAATTCGTAGAGGAAGACGGATGCGCTTGTTCCGGACAGAGTCTCTCATATGCTCACTGCTTGTGCTAGGCGTCGTGCTGCTCCTTTCATCGGGGGCGCAAGGCGAGGATCTTACGGCTGCGCCTTTTTTCAAGGAATACTCGAAGGCCGTGGACGCCTACAACCAGGGTCAACTGGCCAAAGCGGAATCACATCTTACCGCTTCCCTCGAGGATTATCCGAACGATTTGCTGGCCTGGAACCTGCTTGCTGAAGTGTATCAGAGAACGGGTAAGCACCAAAAGGCGCTGGAAGCCTACAACCAGGTGGAGCGGCTCTACCCCGGATGGCCCAATACGCGGCGCCGGATGGCCTACTTATACGAGCGGACGAATGATCCCCAGTCGGCGCGGAAGATCTATCTCGAACTGCTCGGCACGGAGCCGAACGACGCCGAACTCTGGCAGCGTCTGACCGACCTCCTGCTTCGGAGCAACGAGGAAAACGAGGCCATGCACACTCTGGAAAAAGCCGTCAAAACGGTCCAATCCAAAACGCTCGTTCGAACGCTCGCCACGCTGTATTTCAACCGGAAGGAATATGAAAAAGCCGAGCCCTTGTTTCTGGATCTGGCCCGAACGGAACCTCGGGAAGCCCCGGATTCCTATTGTCTGGGTGTTATTGCCCACGGTCGGGGAAATCAAACCGATGCCATCAATCGGTTTCACGAGGCATTGGCTCTGCGTCCGGACTATTTCGATGCCTGCTACAACCTGGGCGTTTTGTTGAAACAGGGCAAACGGTACCCGGAAGCCCTGACCACATTTGAAACGTGCTCGAAGATCGAGCCGAAGAATAAGGACGTCTATCGCCAATTGGGACAGATCTGCGAAGAAAATATCATGGATATGGAAAAAGCCAACGCCTACTTCGAAAAGGCCGGAGGAAGGACACCCTAGCCGAGGGCTAGGTGCGTGAGGCATCAAAACAATCGAAAGATCTCCAAGGGTTCGGTTTTGCCTCGAACCATCGTGGAGGGCAGTTTCTTCAGGTCAAACTCTTCATTCAATCCCGCCCGCGTGGCGGCGCTGACGAGAATATCCGTGTCAAACTGCTTGTTGAGTCCCTGTATACGGGAGGCCACGTTGACCGTGTCGCCCACGAGGGCATAGGAAAGACGTTCGGGACTTCCAATATTGGCGGCCAGAACTCTTCCCGTATGAACGCCTATGCCGTGATTGATCCCCCGGTGTCCGCGCTGATTCAGTTCCGAATTGAATAGCGTCAACCTTCTCCGCATTTCCAGGGCTGCCTTGACCGCCAACTGCTGATGATCCTGCCTGGCGATGGGAGCGCCGAAAACCGCTTCGATTTCGTCCCCGATAAACTGCAGAATGAGTCCCCCATGTTGCCGTATGGCCTCGGCCATTTCCCCGAAGTAGCCATTGATGATCCTGACCACTTCCCGGGGAGGCGTAGCCTCGACAAATCCTGTAAAGCCCCTGATGTCGGAGAAAAGGACCGTGGCTTCCCTCAGTTCGCCGTCCAATGGAATGCGACCCTCGAGGATTTCATCCCTGATTTCCCTGGTGACGTACTTGCCGAAGGTCTCCTTGATGAAGTCCCGTTCCCTCAGCCCTTCCGTCATGCGATTGATCATGTCGGCGGTGTAGCCTATCTCGTCGTTGGACGTCACACGCACTTTTCGATCGAATACACCTTGCTTGACCTCTTCGAGAGCTTTGGTGATTTCCGAGAGAGGTCGGGTGATGTTGATGGTGAGGAAGAACGCTAACGCAACGGAAAAAAGCAGGAAGACGAGTGTTTCGATCCATATGATCGACTGAGACGCCTGCAGGATTTCCTCGGGCGCGATCCTCCCGCTGACCGCCATGCGGTGTGAGAAATGAATGGTCAGATGAATGGCGCTCAAGGGAACGATGCTGCAGGCGAAGATGAGAGCCGCTAGACGGGTGCCGATCCGGATACGAAGCACGCCCGGAGTCGAGTGCAGATCCCCGGCCGGAAAGAAAAGAGGCGTCACTCTGTGCTGCAGAATGTGCTCGATGAGGAAGAAGGCAAACGTGACGGTGATTAAAGCCGTGACGATGGATCTGAAGGCAATGCCATACACCATATGTCTGGCCGCGGGATGGGTCCAGGCCGACGTTGAGAAGACGAGAGCGGCGACACACCAGATAGCAAAGTCAAGAACCACCGCGAAATAGGGCTCGTTCAGCAACCTCCGGCGAGCTGCGAGCTGTTCCTCGGATGGGACTTCCCGCTGTTCGTACATGGCCTTGAGATACCGGCGGTAGGGGAGTTCGTACCAGAAGGTGCCCAGGGCGCCGAACAGGAAGGCGAAAAACGGGAACACCATTCCCATCATGCGAAGAGCCGGGACGGCATCCCTTGCGCCCTGGGGTAACGCCGCACTGGTGACAAGCTCCACGGCGCCCCAACCCGCCAGATTGGCCACGAAATTCCCGAAGAACATGGCATTGCTTATGAACAGGAGCCGTGCTTTTCTCATATGCATGTTTCTGCCCCCCCAAAAGGTGCGCCTGTGGTGACGCCGCTGCAAAGAGAGTCTCGTAGTATACCCTTTTTCGTGCACGGGTAGTATCGTTCTTTTGGGAATCGGAGGTTCGGGTATCCCGGAATAGGAACCACGAAACGACCAATTCCGAACAAACGCTTGAGTTGGGGCGGGCGAGGCTCTATGGAAATTGAACTATGCGGCCGATTTTAGGGAGTTCGCCGGGGCCGGAATCCGATACGAAGGCGGGGTGGGGGAACTCCTTCAGTTGGGAGTTCCCCCACGATGTCATTCAGCGGCGGCTTGCGGTTTGAGTTTGCTGAAAATATTCCACGTCCGGAGTAGTTCGACGGCCCGGTTGAGCTGGGTATCTTGACTCTCTTTCTCCGGTTCCGGTGTTTCCTTCATCTCTTCTTGGGGAACTTCCTCCTGCAGGGGTTCCTCGGGCGCTGTCTGAGTGTCTTGCTGAATCATGGGTTCTTCTGAATTTTCAAGATGGTGAAACAGATCCTTTTCCCTTAGGAAACGTTTTTCCTTTTCCTTTTCCGTCTCCTCCTCTTTCTCTTGGGGGCGCGGCGCCATTTCCACCGTTACGTCCGGCGTAATGCCCTTCGCCTGGATCGAGCGCTCGCTGGGCGTATAGTACAGAGCGGTGGTCAGTCGGAGGCCCGAATCGTCCTCCAGAGGAATGATGGTCTGAACGGATCCTTTGCCGAACGTCTGAGTACCCAGGATAATGGCCCTCCGATGGTCTTGCAGGGCGCCGGCGACAATCTCGGAAGCACTGGCGCTTCCCTCGTTGACCAGAGCGATCATCGGCAGATCCTTGGGAACGAAGATATCCTCGTCGGCGTAAAAACGCATATTCTGGTTTTGCATCCGGCCTTTGGTGAAAACAATCAGGCCTTCGGAAAGGAAGGCGTCGCTGACTTTTACGGCCTGATCCAAAAGGCCTCCCGGATTGTTTCGCAGGTCGAGGATCAGTCCTTTGTAGGGTTTTTCCCCGACGGATAGTGACTGCAATGCTTCCTTCATTTTTTCGATCGTCCGATCCTGAAAAGCCAAAACCCGAACATAAGCTATATCCTCGCCAATCGGTTTCCATTTCACACTCTGGATCTGGATAATGTCGCGTTCCACGGGAATGTCGAGCAGTCTGGTCTCGCCTTCCCTCAGGATGGTGAGCAACACTTTTTCTCCCTTGGGACCTCGAATCAGCTTGACCGCGTCCAGCAGGCTCATGTCTTTGGTCACTTTTCCATTGATCTTGATGATCCTGTCACCCGCTTTGACTCCGGCGCGGTAGGCCGGAGTATCTTCGATGGGAGATACCACGGTCAAGATGCCTTCCCGCAATGTAATCTCGATACCTATGCCGCCAAATTCACCCTTGGTTTCAATGCGCAGCTCCTTGTACTCTTCCGGAGCAAGAAAGGCGGAATGAGGGTCCAATACCTTCACCATGCCCCGAATGGCGCCATAGATCAGCTTTTCCGAGTTTTCCTCTTCCACGTACTTGTTTTCGATTTCGTTGAGGACGGAGGTGAAAACTTTGAGCTTTTCGTAGGTGGCGTCCGAGCCGGCATTTGAAACGGGCAGCGGCTGGAGAGTGAAGGAAAGGAGAATGGCTGCAATGGCTACCGCCAGCGGCGCAATCAGTTTCCAATAGTTCTTCGAATTCATGGTTGTTTTCGCACCTTTCTATTTATAATGAGAATGCGGACTCCCGTAATCAGGAGGAACGCGGTTCTTTAGATAGACGCGGACAGGGACCCCGTTAGCGTCGCCGGGGACCGGGATCCCGACCGGAGGAAGGATCCGCCGTTATCCCGGATTCCTCAATCCAGTAGTCCCATGGCCACACGTAATTGCGCTAAGGCTACGTTGTAGCGATACAACGCACCGTAGTAATTGTCTTTGGCTTGAGAGAGGAGCGTTTGAGCATCCAAAACTTCCGTGTTCGTAGTGACCTGCTCTTTGTATCTCTCCACGCTCATGCGATGGTTTTCTTCAGCCTGCTCGATCGAGGTTTGCGCCACCGGCACATTTTTCTCGGACTCGCGCAGATTCAAAAAAGCTTCTTTGACCCGAAGAGCGATGAGTTCTCGTAGTTGTCGTTCTGCCTCCTCGGTTTGTCTGACCCTAACCCGGTTTTCGGATACGGAATGAAAGGTCCTTCCCCATTCCCAAAAGGTCCAATCCACTCCTGCAGTTAGCGACCAAACCTCCTGAACCTCGAATTCCGAGCCACTGACTTTCCACGTGTCCCCCATTTTTTCGTACGCAAAGGTCAATCCGAGGTTAGGATAGTATTCAGATTGAGCCAACTTGACGTTTTTTTGAGCGGATTCCGTGTTGAAGCGGGCGGCCTTCAGCTCGGGTCGATTTTGGTACGCCTGTTCAAAAGCGTAATCCAGCGTGTAGGGTACGGGTGCGTAGTTCATGACGTCTACCACCTGGGTGTTCATATCAACAGGGTACCGGAGTAGGTTGTTCAGCTCCGCCCGCCGGATTTCAACGAGGTTTTTCGCTCGAATCAAGTTCTGGCGGGCATTGGCCGCCTCGACTTGCGCCTTGAGGTAGTCGTTTTTCGGAGTCATTCCGACATCGAAAAAGTCCTTGGCCACCTTGGCCTGGGCCTCGAAGCCCACGACCGCGTCCTCGGCGACGATGGTTCCCTTCTCCGCCAGGAGCAGATTGAAATAAGCGACCTTGGTCTGTACGATCAGATTCAGTTTGGTGGTTTCCAGGTCCACGTGCGCGACATCGATGCCCAGTTTGGCTAATTCGTAGGAAGTCACTAGTGCGAATCCGGCGAACACGGGTTGGTTGAATTCAGTCTTCCAATCCCAGTTGTTGACGGTGCCAATTTCAAGATTCTGGGGTATGCCCGGAAAGCGGATACTTTGAAGCTCCGGTGCTTCGTTCAGTCGGGTGTAGCTGTAAGTCGTATTGGCTTTGAACAGGAATTCCGATCGAGCCTGGTTCTTTCGCTCGACGGCGGCGTTAATCTCGTCTCTTGCGATAAGTATGTCGGAATTTTTGTCGAGAACGATCCGGATACAATCCTCCAACGAAAGTGGCTCGTTCGCGGGTCCGGTTTTCTCGGTCTCCTGTCCGAAAGCACTACTCACCAATACCAGAAATGCAACCGACATCATCGCCGGCCACAGCCGTTTTATTTTGGGTAACATGATCCTATCGCCTCTTTCCGTTTTCTTCGATGATCTCCGCTGAGCGGCTATTTCAGTCACATTGAGGTGCAGGCAAACGGGAAATCTGTCCGGCTCCAAGTCCTGTTCGGGTCCATTTCTATTGAAAAAACCACAAGTAAGGAGCCCTTTTCCGACGTCCAGATTATGGACAACGATTCCCCGGAGGTCAAGTGATTTTGTACGTGAAAAGGGTGCGTGACCGGAGTTACAAGCCAATCGCGGACGGGTCGTGTCCGGGTTGAACGGTCCGGCGACTATTTTGTGGTTCGGGGTGAAATGGAAACCACGGTGACTTTGGCATGCGACCGGTGTTTGGAGAACTATTCGCAGCCCGTGCATGCGCAAATTTACGCCGTCCTGGTTTCGGCGGACCTCTTGCGGGAAGCGGGTGCGGAGTCCGTTGAACTTACTTCTCAGGATCTGGACATTACCTCCTACGAGGGGGAAGAGTTTGATCTGGAGCCCATCGTTCAGGAACAGATCATACTTTCGCTCCCGCTAAGACACGTGTGTGGCGAAGAATGCCTGGGGATCTGTCCGAAATGCGGAGCCAACCGTAACCGGACGCCCTGTCAGTGTTCGGATAACGGTCCGGAGAGTCCGTTTTCCGTTTTGAAGAAATTGAAGATCTAGCAAATTTCGGAGGCTGATCATGGCCGTACCTAAACACAGAAAGTCCAAATCGCGCAAGAATATGCGCCGTTCCCACGATAAGCTATCCTCACCTTCACTGTCTTTGTGCGCTCAGTGTGCGGAGCCCAAAATGCCCCACCGGGCGTGTCCGAGTTGCGGCACTTACCGGGGGCGGACTTATATCGAGACGGAAGACTAAGCTGAATCTGAGCCTTATCTCCGCCGGGTGAGATCGTGAGCGATTCAACGAGTCGGGACGACATCCGAATTGCCGTAGACGCCATGGGCGGTGACCTTGCGCCACAGGCTCCGGTTCACGGGGCGGTCTGGGCTGCCCGGGAGTTTGGCTGTCCCGTGGTCCTGGTGGGACAAGAGGCGGCCATCCGCCATGCGCTGAGCGAGGTGGAGGACGTCCCCGCCGAGCTCATCGAAATATGCGACGCCCCGGAATTCATTGAGATGGATGAGCCCGCTGCAGCCGCTTTTAAGAAAAAGAAGGGCTCCTCCATACGGGTGGCTTTCAACCTGGTCAAAGAGGGCAAAGTACACGGAGTAGTGAGTGCGGGCAATTCCGGCGCCATCATGACGGGTGCGGCTTTGGTGCTGGGTCGAACCGTCGGCGTGGATCGTCCTGCTATCGCGGGTGTTTTTCCATCCCTTTCGGGTCCCATTGTGGTCATCGATGTGGGCGCCAATGTGAATTGCAAGCCGCGGCATCTTTTCCAATTCGCCATAATGGGAGACATCTACGCGAGGAGCGTTCTGCACATCGAGAACCCGCAAGTAGGGCTGCTCAGTATCGGGGAAGAGAGTTCCAAGGGGAACGAACTGGTCAAGCACGTCCATGAGCTGCTGCGAAACACCAACCTGAATTTTATCGGAAACGTAGAAGGACGAGACATCTTTTCGGGTAAAGCACAGGTCATCATCTGCGACGGTTTTGTGGGCAATGTTTGCTTGAAGCTCACCGAAGGTCTCGGACAGGTGTTTAAGATCATGCTGGTGGAAGAGGCCAAGAAAGAATGGATGAGCCGGTTGGGATTCTTCTTCGCCAGGGGCGTCAACGGAGCGGGTATCGTATGTCACGGCTCTTCTCCGGCTAAAGCGATCAAGAATGCCGTACGAGCGGCCAGGGAAGTCGTTCAGAACCGGGTAAACGAGCATCTGGCGAGGGGACTCGCCCGGTTTTCCCAAGAGGAGATGAGTTCTCAGCCCGAAAAAGGGGAAGGGGTTTCGTAGGAGCGTCGGATGGACTATTTTCTTACTGAAGAACAGCAGATGATTCGAGATCTCGCCCGACAGATCGCCGAGACCAAAGTGATTCCGGTGAGAGCCGAACTGGACGAACATGAGATTTTTCCGCATGACATCATGAAAGATCTCGCCCAGTCGGATTTGTTCGGAATAGTAATTCCGGAAGAATATGGCGGACTTGGCATGGGGTGCCTGGAAAACTGTCTTGCCGTGGAAGAGCTTAGCAGGGCCTGCTGCGGTGTGGCGACTACATTTGCTGCAAGCGGACTCGGGGCCTACCCCATTTTGCTGAGCGGATCCGAAGAACAGAAACGGACCTATCTCCCCCGCGTCGCTTCCGGCCAATCCCTGGCCGCTTTCGGTCTCACCGAGTCCAACGCGGGCAGCGACGTGGGCGGCATACAGACTACCGCGGTGTTGGATGGGGACGAATACGTAATCAACGGCACCAAGCAATGGATTACGAACGGGGGAGAAGCCGAGATTTATACGGTGGTCGCGGTCACGGACAAATCCAAGGGACCCCGTGGGGCTACGGCGTTCATCGTTGAAAAGGGGGATCCGGGATTTGGTTTTGGGAAGAAAGAACGGAAGATGGGGATCCGGGCTTCGACCACGCGGGAGCTCATCTTCGAGGACTGCCGCATTCCTAAGGATCGGGTCATCCGCAAGCCCGGCGCCGGGTTTCTCGTCACCATGAGGACCTTCGATCATTCGCGCCCCGGTGTGGGAGCCCAGGCGGTGGGCCTCGCTCAAGGCGCTCTGGACGAGGCGGTGAAATACGCCAAGACTCGAGTCCAGTTCGAAGTCCCCATCATCAGTTTTCAAGCGGTTCAGCACATGTTGGCCGATATGGCGATTTCCGTGGAAGCGGCGCGGGCTCTGGTCTACAGTGTTGCGCGTTACGTGGACAGTGATCCGAAGGACGTGTCCAAAGAGAGCGCCATGGCGAAAGTGTTTCCCACCGATGTGGCCATGAAGGTGGCCACCGACGCGGTGCAGGTACTGGGAGGCAGCGGGTACATGCGGGAATATCCCGTTGAGAAGATGATGCGGGACGCCAAGATACTGCAGATTTATGAAGGCACGAACCAGATCCAACGGAACATCATCGGGCAGGCCCTGAACAAAGAATATACGCGGAAGAAATAGGTAAGATCCATGAACGTGATCGTCTGCCTGAAACAGGTGCCTGACAGCAAAAACATCCAGATCGATCCGGTCACGAACACGCTGCAACGCCAAGGGGTGGAGAGCATCGTCAACCCTTTCGACCTGTATGCGCTGGAAACCGCGCTTCGGATCAAAGACGAACTCGATGGCAAGGTTTCAGTGATTTCGATGGGGCCTCCTCAAGCGGAAAGCGCCCTGAGAGAAGCGATATCCTATGGTGCGGACGAAGCCGTCCTTTTGAGCGACCGGAGATTTGCGGGCGCCGACACACTCGCCACATCGAGAACCCTGGCGGCCGGTATCACGAAAATGGGTCTCTTTGATCTCGTGATTTGTGGAAAACAAGCCATCGACGGAGACACGGCCCAGGTGGGGCCGGGTTTGGCGCAGAACCTGAAGGTGCCTCATGCGGCTTTCGTGAAGAAGATTCAGGGGATCGAAAACGGCAGGATGGTTATCCACCGGATGATGGACGACGGGTATGATGTGGTGGAAATACGGCTGCCTGCCTTGATTACCGTAGTGAAGGAAATCGGAGAGCCCAGGGTGCCTTCCTTCAAAGCAAAAATGCGCGCCAAGAAGATCGAGATTCCGATCTGGGGATGCGAGGACATCGGGCTTGCCGAAACCGTGGTGGGCCTTGCGGGATCGCCTACCTGGGTCGAACGCATTTTCGCACCGGAACCGCGTGGCGGCCGGGAACTTCTTGAAGGGGAACCGGAGGTTCAGGTAGCCCATCTGATCCGACGTTTGAAAGAAGATCAGGTGATCAAGCTCTCATAGCCGGACGCGACAGACACTGACAAACCGCCTGAATCCGCTTTGACCGCAGTGGATGGGTTGACACCGGGCTCTCCGGAATGTAAAAGACCGTCCCAAACTACCCCAAAAGAGCACTTGAACGGACCATTGACCTAACGCAATGAGTATATCGATCGATCAGGAAAAATGCACGGCCTGCGAGAGCTGCGTAGAAGCATGTCCTTTCGGCGTGATTGAGATCGTGGACGGAACCGCCGTGGTCGGCGACGGGTGCAACCTCTGTGGCGCATGTGAAGAGGCCTGCGCCTTCGAGGCGATAACGATCCTTCACAAGACCCGTACCGAGCGTGGGACCGAAGCGTATCGAGGGGTGTGGGTCGTCGGCGAACAGCGCGACGGGCAGGTAGCGGGTGTGTCTTTCGAGTTGCTGGGGGAAGGCCGCAAACTCGCCGAGAAGTTGAATGAAGATCTGTGCGCCGTGCTGTTGGGCAACGACATGGAGTCCGCCGCGCAGGAAATGATCCGATACGGCGCGGATCGTGTGTACCTGATGAACCATGCCGATCTCCTTCACTATCACGAGGATACCTACGCTCGATCGATCGCCGATCTGGTGCTCGAGCACCGGCCGTCCGTACTGCTCCTGGGAGCCACCGCCATCGGTCGCTCCCTGGCTCCCCGGCTGGCGACCATGCTCGAAACCGGCTTGACCGCGGATTGCACCGGCCTTGACATTCGCGCCGAAGATAGGGCGCTTCTCCAGACCCGCCCGGCTTTCGGTGGAAACATCATGGCCACCATCGTGTGCGCCGACCGGCGGCCCCAAATGGCTACCGTTCGACCCAAAGTGATGAAACGTGCGACCAGGGAAGAAGGACGTCGGGGAGAGATTGTACCGGTTGATGGGATACCGGCCGGCCATGGTGGTCTCATCCGCGTTCTCCAAGTTGTCAAAGACCTGGATGATCGCATCAACTTGTCCGAGGCGGATGTCATTGTCACGGGGGGACGCGGGCTTCGGGAGGCTAAGAATTTCGATCTGCTTAGGGAGTTGGCGGAACTCCTGAACGGGGCCGTGGGTGCGACACGGGGCGCCGTGGACTCGGGATGGATCGGGTACGCGCACCAGGTAGGGCAAACCGGAAGGACCGTATGTCCCAAACTGTATATCGCTTGCGGCGTTTCGGGAGCCGTACAACATCTGGTGGGGATGCAGTCATCCGATGTAATCGTAGCCATCAATAAGGATCCCGAGGCTCCGATCTTTCGAGTGGCGGACTATGGCATTGTGGGCGATTTGTTCGAGATCGTGCCCGAGATAATCGATCAGATCAAGAGAGAACTGGGGCAGTGAACGAGGTGTTCCGTTCGCCGAGCGGGAAGTTCGGTCAGCGGCGGATGAGAGAAACCTCCGCGAGGCGGAGCGTAACCGTCAGCAGCGTTGTGTGAGAGGAGTTCCGGTTTGGAGAGTAAAGGTCGAGTCATTCTTGTTACGGGTGGATCGAGAGGTATCGGGCGGGCCATAGCGTTGAAACTGGCCGGGTCCGGGGATACCTTACTGATCAACCATTACGACAAAGACGACGAAGCTGCCCGGGTTACGGCCTCCGAGGTTGAACATCTCGGCGCCAAGGCGTACGTGTATTTTTTCAGCGTCGCGAATGCGGAAGAAGTGGATCGCTACGTGGGAGAAATGATCGAGGCGTTCGGCCGCATCGATGTGCTGGTGAACAACGCCGGAATCACCATGGATTCCCTCTTCGTGCGGATGAAGGAGGAACAGTGGGATTTAGTGATCGATGTGAACCTCAAAGGCGTGTTCAACTGCAGCAAGGCGGTAGGTCGCGCTATGATGAAGCAGCGACAAGGTAAGATCGTGAACATCGCATCCGTTGTGGGCGCTATAGGTAATGTCGGCCAAGCCAACTACGCTGCTTCGAAAGCCGGGATCATGGGGTTCACGAAGACGATTGCCAAGGAACTGGCCGGGAGGAACATCAACGTAAACGCCGTGGCTCCCGGCTTTATCGATACGGAAATGACGGCGAATTTGCCGGAAAAAGCCAAACAGGCCTTCCTGGAGTCCATTCCCATGGGCCGTATGGGGTCCCCGGAAGAGGTAGCCGACCTTGTGGAATTTCTTTGTTCGGATAGATCAAAGTATATCACGGGTCAGATTATCCATGTAAACGGCGGCCTGTACTAATCGGCCCGTACCTGAGCCGGTGGGAATTCCCCGCTTCGGTCGGGTTTGTTAGAGACAGGAAATTAATCCTAATTCGGAGGGAAATGCAATGTCTTCCATTGCAAAGCAAGTAAAAGACATCATTTGTGAACAATTGGGCGTGGATGCGGCGGACGTAGTGGACGACGCTTCATTTGTGGACGACCTGGGCGCCGACTCCCTGGATCTGGTGGAACTGATCATGGCGATGGAAGAAGCGTTCGACGTAGAAATCGCCGACGAGGAAGCCGAAAAAATCCGTACGGTGAAAGATGCCGTGGCCTACATCGAGGGACACAAGTCCTAACCTGGGGAGTCCCTGAAAGGAAGTTGTTTGTGGGCAAGCGAGTCGTCGTTACAGGATATGGGCTGGTGTCGCCTTTGGGCATCGGGGTCGAGGAAACCTGGGATCATCTGTGCAAAGGATCCAGCGGCGTCGGGCCTATCACGCTGTTCGACGCTAGTGCTTTTCGAACAAAGATCGCCGCGGAAGTCAGAGGGTTCAACCCGGAGGACTTCATGGACAAGAAGTCCGTCCGGCGTGTGGACCGGTTCATCCACTTTGCCATCGCTGCGGCGCGGATGGCCCTCGATCATTCCGGCCTCGAGATCGGCAAGAACAACCCTGAACGGATAGGCACCTACATCGGTACCGGACTCGGAGGGTTGCAGTCCCTCGAATACTTCCACACGGTGCTGCAGGAAAAGGGGCCTCAGAAAATCAGCCCGTTCTTCATTCCTATGCTCATAGGCAATATGGCTCCGGGACAGATCTCGATCATGTTCGGAACCAAAGGACCAAATCTGAGCGTTTCCACGGCATGTGCGGCAGGCTCCCATGCCATAGGCGAATCCTACAAGCTTATCCAGGCCGGGCTGGCGGATGTCATGATTTGCGGCGGAAGCGAGGCCGTGATCACGCCGTTGGCGCTGGGTGGATTTTGCGCCATGCGCGCGATTTCCGAGCGGAACGATGAGCCGGAAAAGGCGTCCCGTCCCTTTGAGAAAAACCGGGATGGATTTGTCATGGCAGAGGGGAGCGGCGTCGTGATTCTCGAGTCTCTGGAACATGCTCGGAATCGGGGAGCCCGGATAGGGGCCGAATTGATCGGCTACGGTTTGGGTAGCGATGCGTATCACATGACGGCGCCGGCGCCACAGGGCGAGGGAGCGGCCCGGTGTATGAGGCTGGCCCTTGAATCCGCCGCCCTGGCACCGGAAATGGTGGACTACACGCGGTTTTTGGCTCTCACGCGCAGACCATGCCGGTCAGTTCGACGAAGTCCATGACAGGACACCTGCTCGGCGCCGCCGGGGGTGTGGAGGCTATATTCAGCGTTCTGACCCTGGAAAGAGAAATCATTCCCCCGACTATCAACTATGACGAGCCGGACCCCGAAATCGTCCTCGACGTAGTGCCCAATAAGGCTAGAAAAGCCCGCGTGAATGTGGTTATGAGCAATTCGTTCGGATTTGGGGGCACCAATGCGTGCCTGATATTTAAGCGGTGGGAGGGTTAGCCCGGAACCTTACAGAACAATCGTTCGCTTCTAAGGGGCGTGTTATTGAGCCCGATGGTTGGGCTGTCGGGTCCTGCGGTACGTATATACCGCTTCGTACATGCCGCTTTGCCGTACCAAGATCGCGCTCCGAGAAGTTTCCGGGCTGGAATACCGTCCGGCGGTTTCGCTCGAGGGGAGCGCGGCGCATTCGAAAGTCCTTGATCGCCGGAAGTAAGCGGCGTTTCGCGTTCCCATGAGTCCGGGTCCGAAGCAAGATCCGTTCCGGAATCTCGAGGAAACGGGCTTATGAGTAAACTTCCTAAGGTTCCGGTTTTACGGATGGGCGCGAGAAATGCTGTCAATGGATAATAAGCCGTGTGGTCCATGGCTGGATGAATATAAGAAGCGGAATTCGATGATGGAGCACTTGAAACAGATCGATCCTGAAATTGCGCATGCTATCCAGATGGAAGTAAAGCGCCAGTCCGAAAAGATCGTCCTGATCGCATCCGAGAACTATGTCAGTCGGGCCGTAATCGAGGCGCAAAGTTCCCTCCTGACCAACAAGTATGCGGAAGGGTATCCGGGTCGCCGATTTTATGGCGGGTGCGAATATGTGGATATGGTGGAGACTTGGGCCATCGAAAGAGCCAAAACGCTTTTTCATGCGGACCATGCCAACGTCCAGCCTCATGCAGGATCCCAGGCCAACATGGCGGTCTTCTTCTCCGTTCTGAAAATCGGGGATACGATCATGGGAATGGATCTGAGTCACGGCGGACACCTGACCCACGGCAGTCCCGCCAGCTTCTCGGGACGGCTGTACAAGGTCGTCTCCTACGGAGTGGATCCGGTTACCTATCGGATCGATATGGACCAGGTGGAAAAAGTCGCTCGGGAACACCAGCCGAGAATCATCATCGCCGGAGGCAGCTCGTATCCGAGGATCATCGACTTCGAGGGCTTTGCTCGTGTCGCCAAAGAGGTGGGAGCCATGTTTATGGTGGATATGGCCCATTTCGCCGGTCTGGTCGCAGGAGGAGTCTTTCCGTCACCCGTACCCCATGCCGATTTCGTGACCTCCACGACGCATAAAACACTCCGGGGGCCGAGGGGTGGCTTCGTCCTTTCCAGTCAAGCGCACGCCAAGAAATTGGACCGCCACATGTTCCCCGGCATGCAGGGAGGCCCCTTGATGCACACCATCGCCGCCAAGGCCGTGGCTTTCAAGGAAGCTATGCAGCCGGATTTTGCGGACTATTCACTTCAGGTGGTCAGAAACGCCAAGGTCTTGGCCGAGGCTCTCGCGGGCAAGGGGTTGAAAATCATCACCGGTGGCACCGACTGTCATTTGATGCTGGTGGACCTGTCCGACGTTGGGATGACCGGCGCCGTGGCGGAGGATGTCCTGGATCGAGCCGGTATTACCCTCAACAAGAACGTGATTCCATTTGAACAGAGGAGCCCCAACGAGACCAGCGGTATTCGCATCGGCACACCGGCGGTTACAACGCGCGGTATGAAAGAAGACCAAATGAGATGGATAGCCGACCGTATTGTGGATGTGCTATCCTCTCCGGAGGACGAAAGACGAATTCAGAAAACCGCTGATGACGTCAAGGAATTCTGTGCCGAGTTTCCCATACCCGGAACGGAGGGGACCTGAACTTCCCGGGCGTTTCTTCGTTCCGGAAAATGCGCTTTCCTTTAAACCCGGCCGGCAGCGAGCTTCGACGGAAATAGCTAGGCGGTCCGCGCGTTTCGCCGTCGGCGCTCACCGGAGATCTTAGACGGTCGATAACCTGACACCTTCTGATTGCTTGCCATCCCACGGAGTACCTCCAACGTGAAATGCCCCTATTGCGGCGGAACAGAAAATAAAGTCATCGACTCCAGACTGAGCAAGGAGGGAACGGCGATCCGCAGGCGACGAGATTGCGCCGGTTGCGGCCGCAGGTTCACCACCTACGAACGGGTGGAAGAGATTCTGCCCATGGTTGTGAAGAAGGATAATCGCAGGGAGCCGTTCAGCCGGAGCAAAATCTACGACGGTATCAGGAAGGCGGTTCAAAAGCGGCCCGTGAGCGTCGAAAAAATTGAGGCATTTCTCGAGGAGATCGAAAGAGGGTATCAGGAAAGCTCGAAGAAGGAGGTTCCCAGCCGGGAAATCGGGGAGAAGGTCATCGCAAAACTCAAAGAGTGGGACGAGGTCGCCTATGTCCGATTCGCTTCCGTTTACAGACAGTTTGCAGACGTCAACGAGTTTATGTCCGAACTCGAGGAGCTGATCAAGGAGCGGAAGAAAAAGACCAATGACTGGGATACCGAAAACGGATAAGGAGTACATGCGCCTGGCGCTGCAACTCGCCAGAAAGGCATGGGGGCGCACCTCTCCGAATCCCATGGTGGGCGCCGTGGTGGTCCGGGAGCATTCGATCGTCGGCCGTGGCTACCATGCCAAAGCCGGGAAGCCGCATGCGGAGCGGATCGCACTCGAGGAAGCGGGAGAAGCGGCGCGTGGAGCGACCCTCTACGTAACCCTCGAGCCCTGCAATCACTACGGGAGAACGCCTCCGTGCACGCAGGCGGTCCTGGACAGTGGTGTCCGCAGGGTGGTTATAGGGCAGATGGACCCCAACCCGGCGGTTCGGGGTGGCGGCGCGCCGTTGTTGCGGGAGCGGGGGATCGAGGTAACGACGGGTGTGCTGGAACTCGAGTGCGCGCACCTGAACGAGGCGTTCACCACCTACGTAACGCAGGGCCGGCCGTTCTTGGCGATCAAAGTGGCTGCTTCCTTGGACGGGAAGATCGCCACTTCTATGGGAGACTCGAAATGGGTCACCAACGAACGCTCCCGAAATTTCGTGCATAAGCTGCGGGCCGGAGCGGACGCCATCATGGTGGGAAGGGGCACCGTTATGGCCGACGATCCGCAATTGACGTGCCGACGCAAATACGGATCCGATCCCATACGGGTGATTCTGGACAGCGGATTGAACATCCGGTCCGACCGGAAGGTGTTCAATGCGGATTCCGAGGCCGGATTGATCGTGTTCACCCGAAAAGGGGCGGCCGCTGAAAAGATTCGCGAAATCGAGGCCGCCGGCTCGGAGGTGATCCAGGTGACGGCCGACGGCGACTGGGTTTCGTTTCCCGAGGTGATCAGTGAGCTGGCCCGGCGCAAAGTGACCTCCGTGCTGATTGAAGGAGGAAGTCGGGTGGCCGCATCGGCCCTGCGTTCGGGATTGGCTGACAAGATTTACTTCTTCTATGCGCCAAAAATCATCGGTGGAAAAGACGCCCCGGGTATGTTCGGGGATCTCGGCATCCGGCGGATGGCGGATGGTATGAAGGTATACAACGTCAAACACCGCCGCTTCGGGGATGATCTGCTGCTCGAAGGGTATCTGCGGAAACCATTGCCGGCTTGATGGAAGAACCCGGCCTGTTTGATGTCCTTTACGACATGGACCTAACCGGTTCCTGACGGGCCGGCGAGTCGTCGAAGGAATAGCGAGGCGCGATTTTCATGTTCACCGGATTGGTGGAATGCATGGGTCGGGTGAACCGGCTGCTTCTCAAGGGCGGCGACGCGAGACTGGTGCTCGATGCTCCCGGCTTCACGGATGTGAGGTTGGGAGAAAGCATTTCCATTAACGGCGTATGTCTGACCGTCGCGTCCCTGAAAGGGGACCGGTACGATTTCGATGTGTCCGAGGAGACCATTAGCCGCAGCAATCTGGGCGTGCTGAAACAAGGCGACCTGGTGAACCTCGAAAGAGCGTTGCGCCTTTCGGATCGGCTCGGAGGACACCTCGTATCGGGCCATATTGACGCGGTGGGAGCGATCCTGATAAAAAGACCGCGGCTGGCCTCGATTCGGCTCAGGGTCTCGATCCCGGAATCGTTGTCCAGGTATGTGGCGCCGAAAGGATCCGTGGCCGTGGACGGCATCAGTCTGACCGTGAACGAGTGCGAGTCGAATTTCTTTGAAGTAAACCTGATCCCTCATACGGTCGAGATGACGACCCTGCAATTCAGAAAAGAGGGCGACAAGGTCAACATCGAGACGGACCTGATCGGCAAGTACGTCGAACGGATGCTCGCCGGCCGGGGTCATGAACAGGAGCGGAAGAACGAAGGGGTTTCCCTCGAGAGCCTGGCGCGAAGCGGCTTTCTGTGAGCTTCCATTCCAAGGCCGTCCAAGGCTGAAAGAGAACGATTCATAACCGCTGCAACCAGTTAAAAGGGCTGTTTTCATGCCTGTGAGCACCATAGAAGAAGCAATCGAGGATATTCGGGAAGGCCGGATGGTCATCCTGGTGGATGATGAGGATCGGGAGAACGAGGGCGACCTGACCATGGCCGCGGAGAAGACGACCCCTGAAGCCATCAATTTTATGGCCAAATACGGGCGTGGTCTGATTTGTCTTTCCATGACCCCCGAACGTCTGGATCGGCTGAGGATACCCATGATGGTCCGGGACAATACGTCCCCTTTCAATACGGCCTTTACCCAGTCCATCGACGCCCGAAACAACCCGTACGCCGACATATCCGCCGCAGGACGCGCCCACACGATCCTAAAGGCGACGTCCGACGACGCGGGAGACGAAGACCTGGTCTCGCCGGGACATGTATTTCCGCTTCGGGCCCGCAAGGGGGGGGTTCTGGTCCGTACCGGGCAGACCGAGGGTTCGGTGGACCTGGCCCGTTTGGCCGGGCTCAAGCCCGCAGGCGTTATCTGCGAGATCATGAACGAGGACGGAACCATGAGCCGTATGCCCGACCTCGAACGTTTCGCAAAACTCCACGGACTCAAAGTCGTGACCATAGCCGATCTTATCGCATACCGGATGGTCAACGAGCGCCTTGTGCGCAGAGCGGCCACGGCCGTGTTGCCTACGCCGGCCGGCCGTTTTAAGGCCATCGCGTACGAGAACGATGTGGACGAACATCAGCATCTGGCGTTGGTCAAAGGGGAGATCAAGCCCGGAGACGAGGTGCTGGTTCGCGTACATTCCCAGTGTCTGACGGGAGACGTGTTGCATTCTTTACGCTGCGACTGCGGCGACCAGTTGGCCGCGGCCCTGATCAGAGTGCAGGAAGAAGGCAAAGGCGTGATTCTGTACATGCACCAGGAGGGTCGGGGGATCGGGCTGATTAACAAACTCAAAGCCTATGCGCTTCAGGACCAGGGAAAGGACACGGTCGAGGCAAATCTGGCTTTGGGCTTCGAGGCGGATCTCCGCGACTACGGAATAGGGGCCCAGATCCTGGCCGACCTCGGTGTGCGTAAGATGCGTCTCATGACGAACAACCCGAGAAAAATCATCGGACTGGAAGGCTATGGACTTACGGTCGTCGAACGCGTGCCCCTCGAGATTGAGGCGAATCCCCAAAACCTCAGATACTTACGCACGAAGTGCGCGAAACTCGGGCATCTAATCAAGGTATAGAACAAACGGGTTAACATTCGACTGAATGTGGAGGGCTCTTATGGCCACTGTGCTCGAAGGCCACCTGAACGCCGAGCAGCTCAAGTTTGGGATTGTGGTCGGACGTTTCAATGATTTCATCACCGGTCGATTGCTCGAGGGCGCTATGGACGCGCTCGTGCGGCATGGTGCGGACGAACACCAAATTACCATCGTCAAGGTTCCGGGATCTTTCGAGATTCCTTTGGCGAGTCGTAAACTCGCACAGAGCGGAGCCTACGATGCGGTAATCTGCCTGGGAGCGGTGATCCGTGGCTCCACGCCGCATTTTGACTATGTTGCATCCGAGGTGGCTAAGGGAGTCGCCATGGTCGGCCTCGAAACCGGAGTTCCCGTCATCTTCGGCGTGCTGACAACGGATACCATCGAGCAGGCTGTTGAACGCGCCGGAACCAAGTCCGGTAACAAAGGCTGGAGCGCCGCCGTGTCGGCCATCGAAATGGCGAACCTTTTGAAACAGATTTGACAGACCATGGAAAAACGCCGAAAGGCGCGTGAACAGATCGTCCAGATTCTTTATCAGATGGATGCCGCCGGAGTGCAGGCGTTGGAAGCCCTCAAACTGTATGAATCCAACTTCTGTTCACCCAGGATTTTGTCCGACTTCGTGCGCGAGCAGGTCCTTGGAATTGCGGATCATCTGGCCGAACTGGATCGAATGGTGACGGAACATGCCGAGAACTGGCGCCTCGGACGGATGTCTGCGGTCGATCGGAATATCCTAAGAATGGCGGTTTATGAGCTTCTGTTCAGAGACGATATACCGCCCATCGTGTCCATCAACGAAGCCATCGACTTGAGCAAGAAGTTTGGAACGGACGAGTCCGGAGGCTTTGTGAACGGCATTCTGGACAGCATTTACAAGGCGATGCAAGAGCAAACTCCTGACAAGGAAAACAACGACGAACAGGTTCATCGGGAATAAGCAACCATGGAACAACCGTACAACCCTCTGGAAATCGAGAAGAAGTGGCAGAAATACTGGGCGGAAAAGGGTTATGACCGTGTTTCGGAAGATCCCTCTAAAACGAAGTTTTACCTGCTGGAGATGTTTCCGTATCCATCGGGCAAAATCCACATGGGCCACGCACGCAACTACTCCATCGGAGACGTGGTGGCGCGCTACAAAAGGATGAAGGGTTTCAATGTCCTGCATCCCATGGGCTGGGACGCCTTTGGCATGCCCGCGGAAAACGCCGCCATCGAAAACAAGGTTCATCCCGGCGTTTGGACTCGAGGGAATATCGCGGCCATGAAGGCTCAATTGCAGAAGATGGGCTTCAGCTACGACTGGTCCAGGGAATTTGCCACGTGCGATCCCTCGTATTACCGCTGGGAGCAGTTGGTCTTTATCCGGATGTTCGAGCGCGGCCTGGCCTACAAGAAGCGATCCCTGGTGAACTGGTGCTCGAAATGCCAGACCGTTCTGGCCAACGAGCAAGTCGAGAACGGCTGCTGTTGGCGGCATTCGGACACGGAAGTCATCCAGAAAGAAATGGAAGGGTGGTTTTTCAAGATTACCGACTATGCCGAGGAACTGCTCGAATATACGGACAAGCTTACGGGCTGGCCCGAACGCGTGCTGGCCATGCAGAGGAACTGGATCGGAAAAAGCCGCGGCGCCATCATCCGATTCGCCATGGAAGACGGAAGCGATCCCATAGAAGTATTCACTACTCGGCAGGACACCTTGTTCGGAGCCACCTTCATGTGCATGGCTCCGGAACTGCCCCGATCGCGGGAAATCGCCCAGGGAACGGATCAGGTGTCCGGGGTGAACGCGTTTATCGAAAAAACGCTTCGAGTCGAGTCGTATATACGCACCTCGGACGAGATGGAGAAAGAGGGCGTCTTCGCGGGCAGGTACTGCATCAATCCGGTGACGGGCCGAAAGATGCCGATCTATATTGCCAACTTTGTGGTCGCGGAGTACGGCACGGGCGCCGTTATGGCGGTGCCGGCGCACGATCAGCGCGATTTCGAGTTTGCGAAGAAGTACGACCTCCCGATCGTCGTGGTGATCCAGCCGGAAGGCCGACCGTTGGACCCGGCCGCCATGACGGAGGCCTATGTGGATGAAGGCGTGTTGGTGAATTCCGGAGATTTCAACGGTCTTCAGAACCTCCGGGCCCTCGATCGCATCGCCGATTACCTGAACGATCGGGGCATAGGGCATAAAACGGTGAGCTACCGTCTCAGGGACTGGGGCATCTCGAGACAACGTTTCTGGGGCGCTCCGATTCCGATCATCTATTGCGACCAATGCGGCATCGTACCGGTGCCCGAAGAAGACCTGCCCGTGGTGCTGCCCGAGGACGCCAATCTCGAGGACGACGGCCGTTCGCCTTTGCCGTATTTGGATTCGTTTGTTCGTGCGCCGTGTCCCAACTGCGGCAGGGAGGGGCGGAGGGAAACGGACACCATGGACACGTTTGTCGAGTCGTCCTGGTACTTCGCGCGTTTTGCTTGTCCGGACTATGAAAGCGGTCCGTTGGACCGGAGCAAGGCCGACTACTGGATGCCCGTGAATCACTACATCGGAGGCATCGAACATGCGATTTTGCACCTGTTGTATTCCCGCTTCTACACCAAGGTGCTGAGAGACTACGGTATGATCGACGCGGACGAGCCGTTTACCAACCTGCTCACCCAGGGCATGGTATGCCATGAAACCTACGAGTGCCCCAAACATGGGTATTTGTATCCTTACGAGGTGCGGGATTCGAAGTGCTCGAAGTGCGGCAGCGACGTTATTTCGGGTCCGAAGGTGAAGATGAGCAAATCCAAACGGAATGTGGTGGACCCCGAAACGCTCATCAATCATTACGGCGCGGATACCGTGCGGATGTTTTGCCTCTTTGCGTCGCCTCCCGAACGGGATCTCGAGTGGAGCGAGCAGGGAGTTGAAGGGGCGTACCGGTTCCTGAATCGGGTTTGGCGGCTGGTGAACGATTATGCGGAGGCCTTGAAGGGTGTCCGACCGTATCGGGGGGGAGCACCCCTCGAGGGCGCTCTTCAAGATTTGCACAGAAAGACCCACCAGACCATCAAGAAAGTTACCGAAGATATCGATGATCGCTTCCATTTTAATACGGCCATAGCCGCCGTGATGGAATTAACCAATCAGATCTATAAGGTCATCGATACGGAAAATCCTTCGAACAAGACGGCGCTCAGTGTGGTTTCGGAAGCCGTCGAATCGCTCCTGACCATGCTGTTTCCTTTCGTCCCACATATAGCCGAGGAGCTGTGGTCACGGCTCGGTCAAACACCGGAACTGGTGCATCGGCCGTGGCCGTCCTACGATCCGGATTCCGTGGTGGCCGACGAGATCGAACTGGCCATCCAGGTGAATGGAAAACTCCGGAGCCAGGTTATGGTGGCCCGGGAGGCGGACGCAGAAACGATCAAGGGAGCGGCGTTCGACGATCCCCGAATTCAGAAGTGGACCGAAGGAAAGACCGTTCGCAAAGTGATCCTGGTTCCCGGGAGGTTGGTCAATATTGTGGTGTCGTAAATGGAGTCGATGCACTGCGGCCCTGACGGCCGTATGGCTGCTCCTTGTAGGGTGCGGATATCAGTTGAAAGGGCGGCACGGCAGCCTTCCGGAAGACATGCGCACCATCGCCATTCCCGTCATGCAGAACCGTACCAACGAGCCGGGACTCGAAACCACGGCCACGCGTATCTTCATCGAGGAATTCAACCGTAGGACCGAGCTGAAAGTGGTGACTGAAGATCGGGCGGATGTGGTTCTTCGAGGCGAGATTCAGGATATCTACGTTTCTCCCTTATCCTACGGCGCCAACGAGCATGCGTCTGAACGCAGAGTAACGCTCACCATGGGGTTTCAACTCGAGAAACGGGATGGCGACAAACCTGTTGAAAACGTGAACGGCTTGAGTTTTCAAGAAGGATACGAGGTGGTTCCGGACGACCCGCTGGCCACGGATGCCAATCAGAAGGTTGCGCTGAACAAGATCCTGTCGAATCTGGCGGAGAAGGTCAACGAGATGCTGTTCAGGGATTTCTGATGGGCTGAACGAAGAAAAATCGTTCCCCGGCGGGGGGAACGA